>CAZLTH010000077.1:0-7772 GCA_964562355.1 uncultured Syntrophomonadaceae bacterium
ATCCTTTTTTCTGTCATCATCAAAACGTTAGAGGTAACAGGAGTGGTTGCTGTTTTAAGCTCACTCCTTTACCCAATTATGACTCGCCTAGGACTGGAAGCTGGTCTTTCCCCAGCAGTCATCAGTGGATTCTTTGAAATTACTTTAGGCTGTCAGCTGGCAGGAGCTGCTCCTGCAACAATACCGTTAAATCAAAAAATAATCATAACTGGATCTGTTATTGCTTGGAGTGGACTCTCCGTACATGCTCAGGTAGCCAGCATTATAAGCAAAACAGATATGAGCATCAAGCCTTTTGTTGTAGCTAGAATTATCCACGCTGCTCTGGCCGGTTTCTATACCTACTTGCTAACAGGACCTCTAGCCTTTATCTCAGGAGCTTTAGTTTTTCCCGCCTTCGTATATACTACTCCCCAAGGCAACAGTTGGTATTTCTGGTGGGAACGAACTGTTTTTGCCAGTCAAAAGTTCTTCATAATCATGCTTCTATTTCTGAGTGTTTCGCTGCTTATTTACATGGTCTCATGTCTTAAAAACAGAAATTAGAACCAAGAGTGAGTGAGTAAGTAAGTATAAACTAGCTCTCGTCGTGCTTTATTAATACTCTTACTCATCGTATTTACCTACTTACAGCCGTAGAGCCTGCCCTGAGCGCAGTCGAATGGGCTGACTTCTCCGTTACGACTTTTGTATGACTTTTTTGCAAACAGCAGGCGGTAGAAAAGCACTTATATCTCCACCAAAAGAGGCTATCTCTTTGACTATACTAGAGCTAAGATAAGAATATTTATTATTAGTCATCATAAACATGGTTTCTATCTCACAGTCCAGCTTCCTGTTCACCAGTGCCATTTGAAACTCAAGCTCAAAATCCGATATCGCTCTCAAACCTTTAAGTATAATATGTGATTTTTTTTCTCTAGCATAGTCTATTAATAATCCGCGGTAACAATCAACTTCAACATTACTCATACCCTCAGTAGTCGTTCTTAGCATGTCCAAACGTTCCTCCAACGTAAACATCGGATTTTTTCTAGGATTCTCCAAAACAGTTACTATAAGAGTATCAAACACCTTGCTTCCTCGTTCTATAATGTCCAAATGACCATTAGTTATGGGATCAAAACTGCCTGGATATATTGCTACTGACATGGAAATACTTCTCCCTTCTCTATTTTTTAATCTTCAAAAAAGTTAACGTTGTATCCCCATAACTTTTTTGGTTGATCGCCAGATAAAGATCATTTTCAATCCATTCAACATTGTTTATATTATGCTCAACTACAATAATTCCTTCTTTGGCAAGCAATTTTTTTTCGTCAAGGACTGCTAGCACCTTTGGAATTAACACTGTTCTGTAAGGTGGATCCAAAAAAATGAAATCAAAAGTTTGTTTCTCTTGGCTTAACAACTTTAGTCCTATCAAGACATCTTTGCCAATCACTCTTCCTTTTGCTTCAAATCCTGTTTTCTTTAAATTTTTGACGATGTTTTTTTTGGCCGTAAAACTTTTCTCCACAAACACTGCAAGAGAAGCACCCCTGCTCAAAGCTTCAATACCAACTGCGCCACATCCGGCAAAAAGGTCCAAAAAAACTATATCAGAAAGTTCAGGTCCGATTATATTAAAAAGAGAACCTCTTACTTTGTCGCTGGTAGGTCTGATTTGTTTCCCTGTAGGAGAAAATAAATTACAACCCTTAGCAGCTCCGGCAATAACCCTCAAGCATCACACCTCCCTTTTTAGAGGTTGGAGATTAGAAACAGGCAGGATGTTGGAGCGAGTTTAAAACCCACCACTACACACTCACTCACCTATATACTTACCCACTTATTTCTTACAATTTTAACAATAAGACTCTAAAAAAGCAAGTTTGAGAAAATTTGTGGTACTATTTGCTAGATATTCTTTTGACCTTACGTACATAATGAGTTTACCCTCTGTTAATAATAACTAACGACGCAACAATATTTCCCCATAAGCTCTTCCCCCAGTTTCTCCTCTCCTAACCGACAGCCTGATTGACACAAAGGTTGTCGGTTGTTTTTTGAGCAATAATGCGTAAAAGCGAGCCTTATAAGACTCGCTCCTCTTTATCCCTTTATTGCCTTCATATATAGAGTATTTCTATCCTTGAGGACTCTGACCGCTACCGACCATACGGTTTTCTGACTCGGCAATCATCCTTCTAACCATTAACCCACCTACGTAACCATTCTGGCGAGAAGTCAAGTTACCCTTATCCCCATTATAGTCAATACCCAACTCACTGGCTATCTCGTTTTTGAACTTTGCTAAAGCCTGTTCCGCTCCCTGTACAAGAGCTTTATTTTTACCTGTTTGATTGTTATCTTGCATTAAATAATCACCTCCTTTTTTATGTTACTCTTAGTATTACACTTGCAAAAGCTTATATACTAGAAGTGTTTTCCTTAAAAAACATTATTATTTAACACAATAAAAAGAATCCTTTAAACAAAGGATTCTTAAAAAAATATTGTCTTAATTTCTTATCTCTGGAAAGAAAAATCAACATACTATCTCATTCCCAGATTGAGACACTCCCGATCATGAGCTTTCGCCATCTCAATACTCCTCTATCTGGACACCTCGAACATTAATATTTACCCTGCTTACTGCCAGCCCTGTTATCTGCTCTAAAGTTTCTTTAACTTTTTTCATTATGTTATGAGCAACTTTCGGGATACTAATCCCATAGCTAAGCACAACATAAAGTTCAACAATCAACTGATTTTTCTCCAATTTAATCTCAATTCCTTTGCTCAAATTTTCTCTACCCAAAAGCTCGCTAATCTCATCTTTTATTTTACGCGAAGACATCCCCACCAGACCATAGCACTCCATAGCAACATACCCTGCTAAAGTAGCCAATAGCTCCTCAGCTATGGTCACCTTGCCAAATTCTGTAAGCACCTCATTAGGCAATTTCACATCCTGTTGCTTCATTGTTAAATTCCTCCTTCTTCTCCCGGAAAAAATATAACTTTTACAGTACCTGTACAACCTATATTTAGTACTATACTATATTTTTTGCTGAAAATCCTGCTCGCATTCTTTTTTTTTACTTGCCAATAAAGAATAGTTTGTGATAGACTAGGTGAAGTGATTTATAGAATTTCCCCGGGTTACTAGGTTCATGGTTCAAAGTTCACGGTTGGTCACTTTGTCTTCGAACCGTCCAATCTTCATCAATCCAACTGTTTAGTGATGCTAGAGATTAGAGGTCAGAAGTTTAAGGGTTAAAGGAGGTATGTTCAGATGTCAAGAAAGTGCGTAATCTGTGGTAAAAGCACTCAAACGGGTCACCGGGTCAGCCACTCTAATATAAAAACTAAAAGAACATGGAAGCCCAACATCCAAAGAGTAAAAGCGCTCTTAAACGGTGTCTCGTGCAGAGTAAAAGTATGTACTCGTTGTTTGAAATCTGGAAAAATAAAAAGGTCTTCTTAATAGAAATAAAAGCGCTTAAAAGCGCTTTTATTTCTGAAACATCTTTAAAATACTTTTAAGAAGTGACCCCACCAATCTAGGAACTTTGAAAGTATAAAATTTCATTATCTATCCTCCTCCCCTTTGCAGTCTGCGGACTGCAGTTTATAGTTACCAGTTTACAGTTTACAGTAGTTACGAGAGTTACGAAGGTTCAGGGTTCTTCCCGGGGAGAGGACTCTCCAGCCCCTGATAACTGATAACTGATAAAAGGTAAGTTATTTGCATTTGGTAGCATATATGAAAATATAAGTTATTTGCTTTCGTAAGTATAGTATAGTATATTCAACAAGGGAGAAGTATGTACCCAAATTTTATAGAATCATCAAAGAATAACACAGCTTTGCTGCTTTTTCCATATCTGACAGTGCGATCTCCTCGTCCTTAGTATGAACTTTTTTTGATCCCATAGATAGATTCAGACAACGAATACCTTGCGCATTTAATATGTTGGCATCACTACCACCACCCATAGCCAGCATTTCAGGAGTCAGTCCCAGTTTTTTCATAACGGCTATAGCTCTCAGGCTAACTTCTTCATCTTTTTTTATTTCAAAAGAAGAGTAAACTCTTTCCGCTGAAAAATCAACTTTTGCACCCACAGCAGCAGCTTGTTCAGAAAAAGCTGCTGCTATTTTCGCTGTCTCCACTGTGACCTTTTTTTCATCTAAACTTCTGGTCTCACCTTGCAACTCCACACGATCAGGAACTATATTGGTTGCTCTACCGCCCTGTATGACACCAATATTATTGGTGGTTTCCGAATCAATTCTACCGATTTTAAGCTGACTTATCGCTTTGGCCGCTACCTGTATAGCATTGATGCCTTCTTCCGGAGCAATACCAGCATGACTGGCTTTCCCTTCAACCACAATCTTGATTTCATCTTGAGCCGGTGCACGCACAATCATCGTTCCTATTTCTCCGATACTATCAAAAACAAAAGCAAGTTTTGATTTGAGTTCTTTAAGATCCAAAACTTTTGCTCCCAAAAGGCCCTTCTCTTCTGCAATAGTAAAAACTATCTCTATATCCGGATAAGTAGCATTATTATCCTTCAAGCTACGCAGTGCTTCAAGTATAACAACAATTCCGGCGCAGTCATCGCTAGCTAAGATGGTCGTCCCGTCACTTTTAATTATACCTTTTTCAATTTTGGGATTGACCCCGTTACCCGGCTCTACCCTGTCCATATGTGCTAGGAACATTATAGCAGATCCTTCTTTTTTGCCAGCAAGTCTTGCTATAATATTACCTGTGTCAGAACCGTACACCTCTCCTGCCTTATCCTCGTAAACCTCCAAGCCGATTTCTTGCAATTTCTTGGTTAAGGCATCCGCCATCTTTCTTTCTTCTAAAGAATGGCTATCAATGCGCACCAACTCCATAAACTCTGCCAATAACCTTTTACTGTTAATCATCTAATCTCCCCTTCTTCTTTTAAACTCTTTTAAAATCTTATCACACAAGCCAGAAACAATAAAGCTACTTCCCTGCAAATAAATACTGAAATATAAATTTTTCCGAGAATATATTGACAATGATTTTCATTAAGGATATACTTTCTTCAACTTATAAAAAAGGAGGTGAAATAATGATGAAAAAGAAGACAGTTTTGGTAATTGCTATATTGACAGTGCTTATTTTAACAAGTGTCGCCGGAATAGCAACTGCTTGTCCCCCTGCGGGAGGCGATCCTCTTGAACACATTGCCAGCGATTTATGCTCAATAAATTCTTCCATAAAGCTTCTTACTTATGCAGTCATAGCACTGGTTTTGGTACAACTGATCGGACTAATACCTTTATTTAAGAAAAAATAAAGAAAGATTTTCCTCCTCTCCTTCTTTTTTGCCAAATAATAAGGAGAGGAGGAAAATTTTTTTACAGCTGATTTGCAAAAAATCATAGAGAAAAGATACCGATCTATCTGGATGCTGACTGCGAAAGGGAAAAAACAATAAAAGAGCTACCTGCGTTTTCATGTTTGTTTTAGAATTCCGGAAATTATCTGGGCTTGAAAAAGAGGAATCAGCTACAAAAAAGCTAATAACCCCAGTATAAAAAAAATATTGGAGTGAAAATTATGCATCCTTTCGTCACAGCTTTTCTGGCTACTTTTGTTGCTGAAATAGGAGATAAAACTCAGTTGGTGACCTTGACTATGGCCAGCCGCTATTCTCCTCGCCAAGTTTTCCTAGGAGCAATGCTGGCTTTAGCCCTAGTTACAGGCCTAGGAGTAGCCGTGGGCGAACTGGTCGCTGACCTTTTCCCCACTCATCTCGTAGCCCTAGGTAGCGGTCTCTTTTTCCTATTTATGGGCATCTATACTTATTTTAAAAAAGATACTACAGAAAACATCAGCTCCAGAGGAAACTCGCCTTTTAGACAAACCTTTGGGCTGGTCTTTTTAGCAGAGATGGGAGATAAAACCCAGTTAACAGCGATGGCACTCACGGCAACCTTTGGCACCCCCTTGCTAGTTTTTAGCGGTGCCATGCTGGGTCAGGCTGTGAACCACGGTATAGCCGCCTTTTTAGGTGCTCGCTATCTCTCCCTGCTACCGGATAAATTCTTGAAAATAGCTACTCTGCTCATCTTTGTTTTTTTTGGCTTGCTCATGATTTATGGTGGTTATCAGTAATAAAAAATCTTCTATACGGAGATATTAAATGATATTGTCAACAACTATCAGCAAAAGTCAGCTGATAGTTTAGCCTTACAAACTTTTAATCTTAGGAGGGATTTGTTCTGTCTGATAAATGGCATAAAATTGTTATTATCGGCACGGGTGCTGTCGGTGCCTCAGTTGCCTTTTCCCTGCTTCATTCCGGGCTGGTCCAAGAGATAGTTCTTATAGATTTAAATAGAGAAAAAGCAGAGGGAGAGGCACTAGATTTAAATCATGGTGTTTCTTTGGTTTATCCAGTAAAAATAATAGCAGGCGATTATCCTGACTGTGTAAAAGCAGATATTATTATTATCACAGCCGGATCTCCTCAAAAACAAGGAGAAAGCCGTCTGGATTTAGTCCATGGAAATACAGCTATTATGAAAAATATTGTCTTGCAAGTAGCAAAACATGCTCCCGAAGCTATTCTTCTTATAGTAACAAATCCTGTTGATATCCTTACCTATGTAGCTTTAAAAGTTTCCGGTTTTCCTGAAAGCAGAGTTATCGGCTCCGGCACCGTCTTAGATAGCTCTCGTCTCCGTTATCTTTTAAGCCTAGAAACAAAAATAGATACACGCAACATTCATGCCTACGTCTTGGGGGAACATGGAAATACAGAGTTTATAGCTTGGAGTCAAGCTCATGTGGCTGGAATTCCTCTGGAGAAATATTATCAAAAAGCTCTCGGCAAAAAATTAGATAAAAAGACAAAAAATCTGCTCACCCGGCAAGTCAAAGAAGCTGCTTTTGAAGTTATTGCCAAGAAGCAAGTCAGCCACTATGCCATAGCTTTAGCTTTAAACAGAATATGCCGGGCTATTTTAAGAGGAGAACGCTCTGTCCTCACTATTTCTACTCTGGTCACTGACACTTACGGAGTTGAAGATGTTTGTTTGAGTTTGCCCTGTGTGATAGGTCGCCAAGGTATAGAGAAAAGAATACCGCTACATCTGGAGAAAAAGGAGCAGCAAGAATGGTTAAATTCCGCTGCGACCTTAAAAAAAATCATCTCAAAAATGTTGCAACAGGGAATGCTTCCATAAATCTGCCAAAAGCAAAAGTAATCTCTAACCAGTACACAAACAAACCAATGATTACAGCCGGTATAGTTGTAATTACAGTTGCCCAGAATGCGCTGCGACGATCTAAAGCCAGTAAAGGTATCAAGGCATCACCATCCTGAGAAATAGCATTAGCCAGCAAGGCAGCAAAAGGAATTATTCCCCTAGAAAATAAAACAATAAAAATTATTTGAGGACCACAGCCAGGAATCAGACCAACAGCAGCTCCTAAAATGACAAAAGTTAACCCAGCGGCCAAGATGGCAACTTTTATTATTTCTGTGCCAGCAGCGTAGCTACCTCCACCTATGATAAACATACTACTTTCAAAGGTCAAAAAAGCTACAAATACCCAGGTCACGATAAAAGCTGTTTCTTTGGCATTATTAATAAAGGTGTTTTTCATAGAAAGCAGCTTTATTTTAGTTTCAGCATAGGTATCATCACTAAGAATTTTTTTGGATATAACCATCAATACAATAGAAAAGATTGTACCACTACTCCCCAAAATCACCCCTAGATTAGGA
>CAZLTH010000078.1:0-7771 GCA_964562355.1 uncultured Syntrophomonadaceae bacterium
GTATAATATCCCGGTATTACATAATTACAAGATTCATGATATTCTGCGTAGGTTCGCTTACCGTGAGGCCAGAAAAACTATTAAGGAACTTATAGAAAAAGCCCCTGAGGCAAAAATGAAGGTAGATTTTCATCGGGATGGAGTAAGCAGGAATATTACAACTGCTGACATAAGGGGAGAAAAAACAGGCAGAATTTTGATGGTAGTTGGGTCAGGGCATGAAAGATGGCGACAAAACCTTCAAATAGCTAGGATGATGCATGAAAAACTGGAAGAAATGGCACCGGGATTATCTCGAGGTATCAAAGAACGTTCTTTTATTTTTAATCAGGATTTGCACCCCGGGGCTTTACTTATAGAGGTAGGAGGGCATGAAAACTCTTTGCAAGAAGCAGAAAATGCTTTGCCTTATCTGGCCAGAGCGCTGGCGCAAGTTTTTGTTATTTTACGCCAAGGGTAGTAGTTTTAAAAAAGTTTGGAGGCCATAAAGTATTGTTTAAAAAATATGTGGCACTGTTTTTTTTGTTTTTCTTGGCAGGTTTCTTGTTTTATGGTGGGGTAAACCTTGCAGAAGAAGGAACAAAAGATATTTTAGGTCTAGAATGCCCTCCCCGGGCATTTTCTGTTTCTTTTATTGAGGAAGGGAAACTAGAAATATACTGGTCGGGAAACAGCAAAAGAATAAATACTGCGCTTTGGTTGGCAAGAATCAATTCTTTTAAGAATAATTTTCAAGCAATTATTCTCAGAAAATTGCAGGGTAATGATGCCGGGGAAGAGCAAGAGAAAAAAAAGTAGTTTAAACTTTATTTTTCGCTTGACAAAATCACCGTGAGGTGATATTTTTTAGGCAGCAGATTAGCACTCTCTTAACTAGAGTGCTAATAAGGATAGAGGTAATAATATATGATCCTCTCCAAAAGAAAGAGAAAAATTTTACGTGCTGTTGTTCGCAGCTACATTCGTTCTGCAGAACCTATCGGCTCTCGTACTATTGCACGTCATTATTTTGCAGATTTAAGTCCGGCAACCATTCGTAATGAAATGGCAGATTTGGAAGATATGGGTTATCTGGAACAACCGCATACTTCTGCTGGTCGTATCCCTTCTCAGCAAGGGTATCGTTTTTATGTAGATTCTCTTATGGAAGTGATGCCTTTAAGCAAAGAAGAAGTTCTGTCTATCGAAAAAACTTTATATCAAGCCAGAGTGGAAGATATTGAGAAATTGATGCGAGAAATTTCCCGTATTTTATCGTTTGTTACCCGGTATACATCTTTTGTTATGGGACCGGTTATCAAAAAGACTGTGATTAAGCAGTTTAAAATTCTTCCTTTGGAAGAAGGTAGGGGTCTGGCAGTTTTGTTAACGGATACTGGTCTTGTTAAGCATAAAGTTATCCGCCTTCCTCGTTCTTTGCATAAACTGGAACTGGAAAAGGTGGTAAGGTACTTGGATTCTTCTTTTTCCGGGTTAACTATTGATAGTATAACTTCTTCATTCTTAAAAAATATAAAACTAAACCTACTTAACCAGGTGGAAATTTTGGATGAAACTTTACATCTTATTGAAGATATTAATGCTATGGAAGGGGGGAACTTGTTTTTAGGGGGTACTGCTAATATTCTCAGTCAGCCGGAGTTTAGAGATATGGACAGGGTAAAAAGTCTTTTGGCTTTTTTTGAGGAAAAGACTCTTCTGGGTCATTTGCTGGGAAACATCTACCCTGAAGGTATAGAAGTTCGCATTGGAAATGAAAACAAATTAGTAGAGATTAAAGATTGTAGTTTGGTGGTGGCAACATACCGTATAGATGAGAAAACTGTTGGAACTATTGGAGTTTTAGGCCCAACACGCATGGAATATGCTCGGGTTATTGCCATGCTTGGACATATGGTGAAGAAATTGGATGATTTAGTGTAAATTATATTGTTAAAGGCAACTAACTTGTATTAGCGGCAGATATTCAGAAATTAGGGGTTGATGACCAGTTGCTGGTTGACAGTTGACAGTTTACAGTTTACAGTTTACGAGGGTTGGGAGCACAAAGCATTGACGCATTGTGAGTAAGAAGCTGGGATGAGACATGTAAGTTTTTTTCTTTCCAACTTCCCACATCTAACCTCTAATTTGGTTGCTCGGGTGACTTTTTGTTTTTGAAGGGATGGTGTTTAGATGGTAGAAGAAGTAAGTGTTAAAGAGGAAGAAATATTGGAGAAAACAGAGACAGCGGAGGGGGATGTTTTTTCTCTTCCAAAAGTTTCTTTTCCCCTAGATAATAAGGAAGGAGAACTGGTTGGGATAGTTGATAGTGATGAAAGAGAGCAGGTAATAGCAAAGTTACAGGAGGAAAATGTAGCTCTTTTAGAGCAGGTTGCACGCCAGCAGGCCGATTTTGATAATTATCGTAAGAGAGTTATGAAAGAGAAGGTCAGCATGCGAGACGCTATTTTGGGAGACTTAGCAAAAAAACTGCTACCCTTATTGGATAACCTAGAAAGAGCCTTGGCTGGTGCGGAGGAAGAGAATGGCTTAAAAGAAGGAGTGGGAATGATTTATAAACAGTTTCTGACTCTTTTCAAGGATGAAGGGATTGAAATTATTTCCTGCAAGGGAGAAGCTTTTTGCCCTTATTCGCACGAAGCCGTGATGCAAGTAGAGACAGAAGATTTTCCACCCAATACGGTGGTGGAAGAACTGCAAAAAGGATACCGGCTCAAGGAAAAGGTGCTACGAGCCAGCATGGTAAAAGTTGCTAAGTAGAATTTTAAAATATAAATTTAAATTTTCAGGAGGTAGAAAAACATGGCAAAGGTTATTGGTATTGATTTAGGGACAACAAATTCAGCTGTGGCGGTGCTAGAAGGAGGACAAGCGGAAATAATTGCTAATGCAGAGGGGGAAAGAGTGACTCCTTCAGTAGTGGCTTTTTCCAAAGAGGGTGAGCGGTTGGTAGGGCAGGTAGCAAAAAGACAGGCTGTAACCAACGCTCAGCGGACTGTTCGCTCCATGAAGCGTAAAATGGGCTCTACATATAGGGCCAAGATAAATGGCAAAGATTACGGTCCCGAGGAAATTTCTGCTATGGTTCTGCAGAAGCTGAAAAAAGATGCGGAAAGTTACTTGGGAGAAGAGGTTAAACAGGCGGTTCTTACTGTTCCTGCTTATTTCAGTGATAGTCAGCGCCAGGCTACCAAAGATGCTGGTAAAATAGCAGGTCTAGAGGTCTTAAGAATTATTAATGAGCCTACTGCTGCTGCTCTCGCCTATGGTTTGGATAAAGGAGAAGACCATACTGTTCTAGTCTTTGACTTGGGTGGCGGTACTTTTGATGTCTCTATTCTGGAACTGGGTGACGGGGTTTTCGAAGTTAAGGCTACCAGTGGTAATAACCTTTTGGGCGGAGATGATTTTGATAATTTGGTTGTTGATTTCTTGGCAGGAGATTTTAAAAACAAAGAAGGGGTGGATTTACGCAAAGATCCTATAGCTTTGCAGCGGTTGAATGAGGCAGCGGAAAAAGCTAAGATTGAACTTTCCAGTGTAACTACAACTGATATTAATTTACCTTTTATTACTGCTACTCAGGAAGGTCCCAAGCATATGGATGTTACTTTAACTAGGGCCAAATTTGAAGAGCTGATAGGTGATATGGTAGAAAAAACTATGGGGCCGACCAGGCAAGCTTTAAAAGATGCTGATTTAAAACCGGAACAGATTGATAAGGTTATTTTGGTGGGAGGTTCTACCCGCATTCCTGTTGTACGTGAAGCTATCAAGAAGGTAATGAATCAGGAGCCGCATCAAGGAGTTAATCCCGATGAAGTGGTGGCCTTAGGAGCGGCTATCCAGGCCGGGGTTCTCACGGGAGAAGTCAAAGATGTGTTACTCTTAGATGTTACACCGCTCTCCCTGGGCATTGAAACTTTGGGCGGCGTAGCTACCAAACTCCTTGAGCGTAATACTACTATCCCTACGTCCAAAAAACAAACTTTTTCTACGGCAGCAGACAACCAGCCTAGCGTAGAAATTCATGTTCTGCAAGGGGAAAGGGCTATGGCAGCAGATAACAAGACTTTGGGGCGTTTTATTTTGGATGGCATACCTCCTGCCCCACGTGGATTGCCGCAGATTGAGGTCAGCTTTGATATTGATGCTAACGGTATTGTCAATGTTTCGGCTAAAGATTTGGGAACAGGTAAAGAACAAAAAATCACGATTACAGCTTCCGGCAGCTTAAAAGACGATGAGATTGACAACATGGTCTCAGAAGCAGAAAAGTATGCAGAAGAAGACGAGAAAAAGAAAAAACTGATTGAGGCACGAAATAATGCCGATTCCTCTATCTATACTGTTGAGAAAAGCTTAAAGGATTTGGGAGATAAGGTAGAGGAAGCTAAAAAAGAAGAGATAGAAAAGGCTGTTGAAGAGCTGAAAGAAGCTGCTAAGGGAGAAGACTTAGAGAAAATAGAGAAATCTTCCGAGGAGCTTACCAAACACTTACATGAGCTCTCAGCTAAGCTTTATGAACAAGTTCAAGAGCAGGAAGCGGCAAAAGATGAGGGTGATAAGCAGGAAGCCACACCTGAGAGCGCACCAGAGGATGATAAGGTAGTGGATGCTGATTTTGAAGTGGTAGATGATGACGAGAAAAAAGAATAGTCGGGGGGATGTAAGAGTCCATGAGTAAAAGGGACTATTATGAAGTGTTGGGGGTTGGCAAAGATGCCAGCCAGGAAGAGCTGAAAAAAGCATATAGAAAATTAGCGCGACGCTATCACCCTGATGTGAATTCCGGTGGCAAGGACTCAGAGGCTCGCTTCAAGGAAGTTAAAGAAGCCTATGATGTTTTGACAGATTCTCAGAAACGAGCTCAGTATGACCAGTTTGGTCATACTGAGCAGGATTTTGGCAATTTAAACGGAACTCCTTTTAGCCAGGGATTTGGTGGTTTTGAAGATATTTTTGATACTTTTTTTGGTGGCAGTGGTTTTTCGCGTCGCCGCTCCGGTGGGCCCCAGCGAGGGGCTGATTTAAGGTATGATTTAGAAATAACTCTGGAAGATGTTGCTTTTGGCTTAAAAACCACAATAAAAATTCCCCGTACTGAAACCTGTCCGGATTGTGAGGGTAGTGGGGCAAAAGCTGGTACCAGATCTGAAACCTGCTCTCATTGCGAGGGTACGGGACAGCAGCAGGTGATTAAAAACACTGCTTTCGGTCGTTTTATTAATATGAAGACTTGTGAGGCTTGCCAAGGTGAAGGTAAGATAATTAAAGAACCTTGTCCGGATTGTAACGGACGAGGACAGATTCACAGAGAGCGTGAAATTGAAGTTAAAATTCCTGCTGGTGTAGACACGGGTTCCAAGTTGCGAGTGAGCAGAGAGGGAGAAGCCGGGCGTCGGGGGGGAGCTCCGGGAGACTTATATGTAGTTTTGCATGTTAAAACTCACGAGCATTTCAAGCGAGAAGGCGATGATATAATCCTAGAGTTTCCGCTAAGTTTTGCCCAGGCAACTTTAGGTGGGGAAATACTTGTCCCTACTTTAGATGGCAAAAAAGCGAAACTGCGTATTCCTGAAGGTACTCAACCGGGAACTTTCTTCCGCCTGAGAGGAAAAGGGATTCCTCACCTGCGTGGATTTGGTCGCGGTGATCAGCATGTTATGACCACGGTTCTGGTGCCAAAGAAATTGGACAGCAAACAACGCCAAGCACTGAGAATCTTCTGTAAAACATTAGGAGAAGATATCCCTGAGGAAAAAGGCTTTATAGGTAAAGTAAAGGACGCTTTGGGTGGAGGAGCATAGATGAACTCGTCTCCTAAAGCAGCTTTCTATACGCTGGGATGTAAGGTCAACCAGTACGAAACGGCAGCTCTGGAGAACATTTTTCGACAAGCCGGTTATCAAATAACAGGCTTTAACGAAAGGGCTGCCGTTTATGTTATTAATACCTGTACCGTTACCAACTTGAGCGATAGGAAGTCTAGGCAGGCTATTCGCCGGGCAGTCAGGCGAAACCCTGCTGCCGTGGTGGCAGTAGTCGGTTGCTATGCGCAGGTTTCTCCGCAGGAAGTTGGTGCTATCCCGGGAGTTGACATCATTATTGGCACTAGGGATAGAGCAGACCTTCCTAGGTTGGTGGAAGAAGCTGCGCAAAAAAGCGTTAAAATTAATCTAGTGAGAGAAAAAAGCAGGGAAGAAGAAAGCTTTGAAGATCTCCCTTGGTCGGAAGAAACAGGTCGCACTAGAGCCTTTTTAAAAATTCAAGAGGGGTGCGAGGAATATTGCTCTTACTGCATTGTTCCTTTTGCTAGAGGAAAACAAAGAAGCCAAAACTTAGAGGAAGTAATAAAAAACGTAGCAGAAATTACAGCAAAAGGTTACCGGGAGCTGGTTCTTACAGGTACAAATCTGGGGACTTACGGCAGAGATTTAACACCTTCTACTAATTTGGCACAACTTTTAGCTACTTTGAAAAGAAATCCTCACCCAGAAAGAGTAAGGCTTTCTTCTCTGGAGCCTGTGGATATAACAGCAGAATTAATACAGGCTTGGGTTGATTGTGATTTTTTATGCCGACATCTTCATGTTCCCTTGCAAAGTGGTGCGGATGATATTTTACAAGCCATGCGGCGGTCTTATCGCCAGGAGGAATTTAGAAATCTAGTTAGCCTACTGCGAGAAGTAGATACTGATATGTCTATATCTACCGATATAATAACAGGGTTTCCCGGGGAGAGCGAGGAACACTTTCGGGAGACTCTGTTATTTGTAGAAGAGATGTCTTTTAGCCGTTTGCATGTATTTAAATATTCACCCAGAGAAAGGACACCTGCCGCTGCTTTTCCGCATCAGGTCGACCCAGCTGCAAAAGAAAAACGTAGCCAGATTTTACGGCAGCTTGGGGAAAAGCTATCTTCTGCTTATACGAAGAGATTTATAGGAAGAAAAATGACGGTTCTACTGGAAAAAGCAGCTACAGGAGAGACGATGGAGGGACTTACAGAACAGTATTTACGAGTCCGCCTAAAGGCGCCTTCTTCACTGCGAGGAGATATCGTGCCTGTTTTAATTGCTGATTTTTCAGAAGGGATTCTTTGGGGAGAGCTGTAGTATTTTTATCATATTTACCCTGTTGCTTGAATAAAGATAGAAAAGAAAAAAGTAAACAGGGAGGGGAAAATATGAGCAGAGTACTTGTGGTTGAAGCTAGAAGGCTGGTTCCTTTATTATTTCTGCTGTTTTTATTGGTAGGTTTATCTATATATGGGAACTTGCGTCACAGAGCAGTGGTGCCTGTATTGGAAGAGGCGGCTCCAGATGCGATAACCTTTCAGCTGATTGATAGAGGAAAGACAGAAGATCGTGTTCAGATAAGAATTCTTTACAGTGAGGAAGATTTCTTGCGTGTAGCCGACGAGTTTGCCTTGGAATTCCCCGCCTATCCTTTTCAACCGGCGCAAGAAGTAGGGGTTTTTGTCCTCAATGGAAAAATTAAAGAAGCTCGTTTGCTTTCGATGAAAGAAGCCTGCCAGGTGCGAGTAACAATAACTAAAGCAGGCAACTCCTATGATTTGGTTACGCTGGATAAGTTAGCCTTGTCAGAAGGGGGGAACTGGCATTGGGTTTTCGTTGACAAAAAAGGGAATGTGTTTGCTCAGTTTCCTGGGTCGGAAATTACAGAGTTACCAAAAGAAGAACTACCAGAAGAACTACCAGAAGAACTACCAAAAGAAGAGGAAGTAACTGGATCATAAAGAAAA
>CAZLTH010000079.1:0-7642 GCA_964562355.1 uncultured Syntrophomonadaceae bacterium
ACAGTTCTGTAAGACGGTTTTCTACTGGCGTACCGCTCATAGCAATACAGGCTCCAGCCGGAAGGGAAGCTACAGCTTTTGACTGGGCGCTGGAGGAATTTTTAATATTTTGTGCTTCGTCAATGACGACAATATTCCAAGTTTTCTTCTTGAATTTTGTTATGTCTTGGCGCACTGTGCCATAGGTAGTGATGATGAGATCAATGTTAGCGGTGGTGAGCCTACGTTTTGGTCCGTGATAAAGAGCCAGCCGTAACGATGGAGCGAACCGAGCACATTCTTTTTCCCAGTTTCCGACCAAGGTAGTGGGGCAGACAACCAGAATGGGGGAGTTTAATTTTTTCTCTTCCTGGAGCTTTAAAGCAAGTGCTATGACCTGTATTGTTTTACCAAGTCCCATATCATCGGCTAGGCAGGAACCCAAGCCCTTGTTAAGATTGCTATATAACCACTTAAAGCCTCTTTTCTGATAAGGTCTTAGAGTGGCGTTTAGGTTTTCAGGAATAGCGACAGGCTCCGTTTCTTGGAGTGTGGAGAGCATTTTTTTAAGCATTTCATCCGGGGTGAACAAAGTATCCTCTACTTCCCCGGTGAGAGCAGAACGCAAAATTTCTGCCGAAGAGAGATGGGGGAGAGGATCATTTAGCTTAGCAAGAATATTTTGTACCTCTGTGGGGTCTAGTAGCAGGTAGCTATCTTTAAATTTGACAATACCGGCGGCGGAATTAGCCAACTGCTTAAATTCTTTTTTAGTTAACAGCAGGTCGCCCACAGCTATTTTCCAAGAGAAAGACAACATTTTCTCTAGGTTAAGATAAGAGACTTTTTCTCCCCCTTCCTTTTTGGAGTTGGCCTCTATTGATATCTGGGGTGTGGCGAGAGTTTTTAGTTCTTTGGGAATAATTATTTTGAGACCCAACAACGCACATAAACTTTGCCCACTGGTGAGGAATTCAGCCAGAGCCGGAGGATCAAGCAGCAGGGGCTTTATTCCTTTGCTACTAAGAATCTTTTTCAAAGCCGGAAAATAGGCTGCGGCTATAGTTACTTGGCGAGACACTTCTTGACGCACTGTATCGGCTGGGAGTGAGAAAATATTTTTTTGTGTTTTAAATATTTTGGTAAGAGGTAGTGGCGGTGCCAAGGGGTCTTCTTTGTTTTCTATTGCAATATCTAGGTGAAAGCCTTCTTGCCTAGGGGGAGGCAGGGTTATTTTAACGACAGGTGCGACTTTCTTAAACTGCAGGTTAACCCTAGCTAGCCAATCGGCAATGGCTTTGGCTGTTTGTTTTTCTTCAAATTCCTGTGCGAGATAGTTCTTCCCCTGGAAAAAGGCTTGGCAAATTTTATGTGACTCTTTGATGTCGGCAAAGGAGTGTACCAGGTGAGTGAGAAAGAGGGCTAAAACTTCTAGGACAGCATCTCTAGGGGGAAGCACGGTTTTACTCTTTTTGCGGAAGATAAAGCCTAGTGGGATAATACTTGCCAAATAGTCAATAGCTTCCCAGGCTTCTTTGGTACGAGTAAGTGGTACGTAGGTGATAAAAAAACTGCCATCTTGCTCTTTTTTGATTTCTGGAAAAAAGGAAGATGATTGCGCTAGGGCTTGAGCAACAGCACTGGCGGCACTCAAAAAGATAGCCGCAGGAGAGTTTTTGGTAGTAGAAATTTCTAAAGGAAGTTTTAAAAAGAGATCTAGGAGAGAGGCGGCGGGAATAAGTTCTCCTTTTTTTCTTTTCAGGGTCAGTTCCCCATTACTTGCCAACGGAAAAGGCATTGTTTTGGTCTCACTTATAATATTTTCTGGTAGGTTTTTTTCAGGTAATGCAAAAAAAGCTGTCTTCTCCCAAGGGCAAGGTGTCTTTCCTGGTGGGTAGAGCAAATAAAAAGGAGTATTTTTAAAAGAGAAACCATTTTCAAGTAAAACCAAGTGCTCCAAGGAGGTTGCTATATTTTTATAAGCTTGCAGCAGAATGGCTTTGAAATTACCTGCCGAATAAAACAAAGGAGAGTCGGCTAGGAGGTTTAGAATAGTCTTTTCTTTTTTTTCTTTGGCTAGCGAACTTAAATTTAGTGGAAACTCAGAAGAGGAGTTTGGCTTAGCTGCTGTAATCTTTAGTTCTTGGTAAGGGATAAAGGCTTCTTTTTTTGTTTCTGCTGTCTTTTCCAGCGAAACAAAACCTGCTGCTTGTAACAGGTCTGCGGCGCCTAACCCTCTCAAAGTAAATAGTAAAAAAGGGTTTTTGTCAATTTCATTAGCGATGATGTAATAAACAGCTGCCAGATGCTTACAGGGGTTAGCCCAGTCGGGACAGGAGCAGTTGGCTGTTATGTCTTTCCAAGAGGTGGGCAAAAGGTGTATTTTTTGACTTTCCAGCAAGGTCAATATCTCTGGCGGCAACTGCCCCAGTTCCATCTCTGAGGCCAGAGCCGGGTCAGTGGCAATATTTTTTTTGATGCGAGTAGTTTGTGCCTTTGTGAATTTTTTTAAATTTATTTTAACATCATAAGGCTTGCGCCGTGAGCCTTCTACTTTAGCGCTGATAGTATCATTTTTTATAATTATTTCTGTGACCATGCCACCATTAGCGTATCTTTTGCCACGAGGCAGACGATTGCTATCATAGTCAACTCTTTCCATAGCCTGAATCCAAGCCTGTCCCCACCAAGTCTTACCATATGTTTTTCTAGCTGCCACTTTTTTTTGATTCACTCCTTGTAAAATGTTTCAGTAATCATTTGATATATTCTTCTTGCTGCCGCCACTTCCCTTTAACCAAAGAGAGAAATAAAGAGATGGTTCCATTATCCTAGCTTCTGGGAAGATATTTTTTGCGCTATTTTCTGCTAACACCGGAATACGACAGAATATGTTTATTTTTCAGGCATATCCTACTGCTAGCATACTAGCATACTAGTTGACTATATTTATGGTTTGTGTTAAGGTACTAATGAAGGACATATGAGGTATAATTAATTTACTTTTCTGTAGGGGGTGTAGGTGAGTGGATTACAATGATAGAGAACCTATTTATTTGCAAATCATGAATGATCTTAAATATCAAATTGTATTAGGCAACTTAAAATCTGACGAAAGACTTCCTTCGATCAAGGAGCAGTCTGTGCGAATGAAAGTTAATCCGAATACAATTGTCAGGGTATATTCAGAGCTGGAGCGGCAGGGGATTGTGTTTAAAGAAAAAGGACTAGGTACTTTTGTTAGCCAGGATAAAGACGCTGTCATAAAATTAAAGCAAGAAATAGCCAAGGAAAATGTTAAAAGGTTTGTTGAGCGTATGTACAAGATAGGGTTTAATAATGATGATATGCATGTTTTATTAGCAGAGTATTTTAAGAGTAATAAGCGGAAATGAAAGGGTGAAAGGTTTGTAACAGCTTAGGCAACTTTGAGAAGACTTTAAGAACAGAGCGATAATCTGAGTAGTTACAAATATTTTTAAGAGGGGATTGGAAAGAGATTTGGAAAGGGGTTGTAGAAAATGAGTGCTATTCTTAAGACAAATAATTTAGTAAAGCTCTATGGAAAAACAAAGGCTTTAGATGGGTTGAGTTTAGAGTTTGAAACAGGGAAAATCTACGGTTTTCTGGGGCCAAATGGCAGTGGCAAAACAACATTTTTGAAAATTTGTGCTGCTCTGATTATGAGTTATGAGGGCGAAGTTTTAATTAATGATTTGAAACCTGGTTTGGATACTAAATCAATAGTGGCCTATTTACCTGATGGTGAATATTTCTTTGCCTGGATGAAGGTGGGGGATGCCTTAAATTATTTTGATGACTTTTTTGATGACTTTGATAGAGAAAAGGCCGAGCAGTTACTGGATTATATGGAACTTGAACATGGGCAAAAAATAAGTAAACTTTCTAAGGGTATGAAAGCAAGGTTGAAGCTGGCGATGGTTTTGGGGAGAAAAGCCAAACTCTACTTGCTGGACGAGCCCTTTGATGGCATTGACCCGGTTAGCCGCGAAAAAATAATTGATATTGTGCTGAATACTTTTAATACTGACAGCGCCATGGTTATGGCGACACATCATATTAGTTACGTAGAAAAACTATTGGATGCCGTAAAGTTCCTTTCTAAGGGGGAGGTTATCTACGAAGCGGCTGCTGATGATATCAGGCAAGGTAAAAAAATGTCGGTTAACGAATATTACTTGGAGGTATTCAGAGATGTTAAAGCTGATTAAGTATGCGACAATATATTATACAAAGCCTGTGGGAATTGCTATAGCAGCGGTTGTATTATGCCTACCCTTGTTTGCAAAATTAGTATTCTCCTTATCTGCAGCTCCAATTGATGATATCGTCACGCTAACTGGGATAGCACTCTTTATCTTTCTACTCACAGGCATAATAATGCTGTATTTTCCACTACTGGGACCAATAGCTGGTGACAATCCATCTTTATTTCTCATACCGTTGCCATTTCTGAAAATAATCCTTGCCCAGTTAGCTGCATCGCTGCCTGTGTGGATTGTTGTAATTGCTTCTTTTTCTACCTTATCTTTATTATTCCAGCACGAAAACTATCTTATAGGTATAGGCCATTTTACAGTTTTAAGTTTCTCCCAGCTCCTTTTTCTCACTGTTACCTATATCTTCACCCAGCTGGCAAGCTTATTTGTGCTCATGCCCAAGGGAGCAGTTAGTGAAAAATTTGCGCAGCTAGTATTATCAATTCCGTTCGTGAAGAACTTTTTCGAAGAGGAGCATAACATGACTGGCATGGCTAGCTTTGCACATATAATTGCTTTTATCCTTGTTACCTTGCTTGTCTTGGCGGTAAAGGAATATACAGCAATCCCTGTTTCTGTATTATTGCTCCTGATGATCGTGCTGTCGGCAGCACTCCTCTATGGTAACGCAAGGTTGATGGAAAAACATATAAATAGTTAATCAAGGGAGATTGTAAGTGAAAAGTGAAAAGTGAAAAATTAAATTCAAAAGAATTAAAAAACAATAAATTACTCAAGGCCGGTATTTCATTGCGTTTTGTGCCTTGAGCGAAGCGAAAGGAATGGTTGTAAAGATGTTTACACTAATTAAGTATGCTTATCTGCCTTTTAAATCGCATTTTAAACTTATTTTCTTGCTCTTGATGTTCTTTTTGGTAATTAATTTGGCAGGACCGCATTTGCCGCGCCCACTGGCGGTTTATACTGTATATTTTGCTTTGTGTTTGTTCCTTGTTTACTACTTTGTTTTAATACAATTTGTTATAAGTAAAGCCACGGCACCGCTAGAGCTCTTGTACCTTCAGATTCCACAACCGCCGTCAAAAACGCTTGTTGCCTATATCCTTCTTGTCTTTCTAGCTGTTTTCTTAGGTGTAGTTTTACTGGTATCGTTTTTCCCGGTTTATCCATACCTTATGCCGCATGGTCTGACCTTTGTGGTTGTGCTCAATATTCTAACACTTGCCTTATATGGCGTAGTTTTTTCCCTAGCATTTACGCTCCTTCTTACTACACTTGTTGCCTCACCAATATTGGCAATAAATAAGTGGCTACTAGTTCCAGCAGGACTTCTTATGCTTATTGTTACAGGGTTTCTTGGAGGAAGTATAATTTTTGGCGCAATAAAAAATGTACTTTATCCTATAGGTAGTTTTATAGACGGTGAAATCCTAACGGAGTATGTTTCAGTTCTACAAACACCCTTGGATATAGCCCTAAAGAATTTCGGGCTTGTTTTTTTGCTAATCGCAGCCCTGTTTGTTAGCATTATTTATTTAATAAAAAACAAACTTAATCTGCCTACCCAATGAAAACCAAGAGATGACCTTCTTAACAAAAATTGTAACTACTCACGCCCATATTGTCATTTCGACCGAAGGGAGAAATGACATGGCTCGAAATGGCAGCATGAATCATGACACATTAGCGTGAACGGTTACATATGTACTATAAAAACCTTAATCTCTTAGGCTGAGTAGTTACCAAAAATTAAGCAAATCTTAATATTTTCCACAGTAAATCTTAAGATTTGTCTTTTATAATAGTAGTAGTTATGCAAAATAAAAATCGAAGGAGGATGAAAAAATTAAAAAAACATAGATAGTGGTGAAGACAGGGAAAAACAAATTAACTTGCGAGGTGAAATAAAACTATGGAAACAGTATTGAGCGTAAAAAGTATATCCAAGCAGTTTGGCAAAAACACGGTCGTGGATCACGTCTCCTTTGATGTTCGTAAAGGTGAGATACTCGGCGTCCTTGGGCCGAATGGAGCCGGGAAGACTACTGTAATCAGAAGCATTATGGACATAATACGTCCGGATTCAGGAGAGGTTGAGTTTAACTTTCAAAGCAACAGAAACTTTTTATCCCAGATCGGATACCTGCTGGAAGAACGAGGGTTATATAAAGATGTCAAGGTGATGAGCATATTACTGTATCTTGCTCAACTTAAAGAATATCCAAAAAACAAAGCCAAAAAAAGAATAGCCAGTTATCTTGACAAATTTAACTTAAAGAACGCAGGTAAAATGAAGATCAAAGAACTCTCCAAAGGAATGGCGCAGAAAGTTCAGTTCATAGGTGCCATACTCCATGAACCATCTATCCTGATTCTTGATGAGCCCCTTTCCGGCTTGGATCCTGTCAGCCAAGACGTATTCTCGGAAGAGATTAGAGAGCTAGCAAAAAATGGTGTTGCCGTCCTGCTCTCTTCCCACCAGATGAATATGGTAGAGAGCATCTGTGATCGCATCTTTATGATTCACCAAGGGAAGAAAATACTATATGATACTCTTCTAAAAGTCAAACAAGAATTTGGTAGCTTCAAATGTGAAATTATAAGCGAAAAAAACATTAAAGACAAATTTACAAATTTACCGGAAGCTGAAAAAATTGAACAAAAAGGTTTGCGCACAACACTCTACCTTAAAAAGACTGTTGAGCCAACCCGCTTTATACAAAAACTACCAAACGATATCCCTATCGAAGAGATTACCATAAAAAGAGATTCCCTGCATGATATTTTTGTGAAAATCGTAACAAAAAATTAAGATTGGAGGCTCAACGTATGAAAACAAGACAAAACAATACCATAAAAAACAGCATTAAGGTTGCATCATGGGAAGTTAAGAAATTGATATGGAACAAGGCTTTTGTTGTCTCCCTTTTGTTAACGCCGCTTATTTTTGGTTTATTTATGTGGCTTCCAACGTTTTTTGAAAGAATCGCTGGGGAAGACGAGGCAATTATCGGGGGAGAATTTATTGATACCACTGCCCATATCTATATAATGGATGAGGTTGGAATTTATGGGGCGCTATCGCAAAAAGTGGCTGGTATGGATAATCTGGTTTTAAAAAAACATACAGGCCATGAAGATGACTTGCGGACTAGGATAAAAGACAACCCGTATGCTGGGTATGTGCATATAACGAAAGAGATATTTGAAACAAGAAAGATCAACATTATAACGGGTGATTACGATCCTCATATCCCAGTTGCTTTTGATGACAAACTTATACAGGCGCTGATGCACTTTGAACTGGCGAAATATAATATAGAGCCGGAAGACGTTGATAGGATTGTTGCCGGATATGATATTAGCGTTGGTCCGCCCATGCCAGAAGAAGTAGGAGAAGAGTTTGCTCAGCAAGCCTCGTT
>CAZLTH010000080.1:0-7558 GCA_964562355.1 uncultured Syntrophomonadaceae bacterium
AGAATGAGAAACTAATAACTCAAAAGCTTCCTCTCTTAACCTCTTAATCTCTTAACCTTTTAACCTCTTCACACTGAGTCACTAAACAATTCCTTCTTTTGCCAAAAAACTTCTTACTGTTTCAGATGGTTGCGCACCTTTGCTCATCCAGTCAAGCACTTTTTCCTTATCCACCTGGAATGTTGAAGGGTCGGTAGTAGGGTTATATACACCGATTTCCTCAATAAACTTACCGTCTCTAGGAGAACGGGAATCAGCAACTACCACACGATAAACGGGGCGTTTTTTGCTTCCTATTCTTTTTAATCTTATTCTTACAGACAATACTGTTCACCTACCTTTCTCACCCGTTCGACTCCCGGAGCTTGCTCTGAGCCCGTTCGACTACGCTCAGGGTAAACTCTGTCGAATGGGGCGCTTCCAAGTTTTAACCGCTTATTTTTACTTTTTATATTCCACCTTCCACTTCCTTACGAAATAAGGAAATTAAAAAGGAAAGTTAAAGCCTTTACTAGGTCCTTTGCCTGGTGATGTAAATTGTTTCATCATCTTCTTTATCTGTTTAAACTGTTTTAACAGCTGATTGACATCCTGCACTCGCGTGCCGCTTCCCCGTGCAATTCTTTTTCTCCTGCTGCTATTTATAGTTTCAGGCTGCTGTTTTTCCTGCTTGGTCATTGAACTAATAATTACTTCTATCTTGGTAAATTCCTTTTCATCAACGGAAAGCCCTTTCATGGCTTTCTTCATCTTGCCACCACCGGGTATCATTTCTAAAATCTGGTCCATTGTCCCCATGCTCCTGACCTGCTGCAGCTGCTCTTTAAAATCCTCCAGGGTAAATTGCTGGGTGAGCATCTTTTTGCCTAATTCCCGTGCCTTCTCAGCATCCATAGAGGACTGCGCTTTCTCAACAAGAGAGAGAACATCACCCATCCCCAAAATCCTAGAAGATAGCCTGTCAGGGTGAAATGGTTCAAAATCTTTGATTTTTTCTCCCAGACCAACAAATTTAATCGGGCAACCAGTGACTGCCTTAACGGAGAGGGCTGCTCCACCCCGGGTATCTCCATCTATTTTTGTCAAGATAACCCCGGTGATTCCCAGCCTGTTGTTAAACTCAGCAGCAATATTGACAGCATCCTGCCCAGTCATGGCATCAACCACCAGCAATATTTCCGCTGGGGCTACCGTCTTCTTGACTTTCTCTAACTCTTGCATCATCTTGTCATCTATATGCAGTCGCCCGGCAGTATCTAGGATAATAACATCCCGACCTTCCCGGCGAGCATGTTCTTTGGAAGCCTTGGCAATGCGTACAGGGTCAGTTTCACCCATAGTGAAAACAGGCAACTCTAGGGATTCCCCTAGAACCTGCAATTGCTTGATAGCCGCAGGGCGGTAGATATCAGCTGCCACTAGGAGCGGACGATGTTGCTTCTTCAGATAGTGAGCAAGCTTGGCCGCCGAGGTGGTTTTCCCTGAACCCTGCAGACCAACCAGCATAATCACGGCAGGAGTTTCTTTCAATAAAAGGTCGCTCTTGCCACCTCCCATAAGTTGGGTCATCTCATCATGAACAATTTTGACAACCTGCTGCCCGGGAGTAATACTTTTTAAAACTTCCTTACCTAGGCAACGCTCCCTCACCTGACCGAGAAAACTCTTGACTACCTTAAAGTTAACATCAGCTTCTAAAAGAGCCAACCTTACTTCTCTTAAAGCTTGGTCGACATCTTTTTCCGTCAATTTCCCTTTACGCTTTAAGCGCTGGAAAGTATTCTGTATTTTTTCCGCCAAATTAGGAAACAGCAAAACAAACACCCTCCAAGAATTGCTTTCAAAGCAATCTTCTAAAATGCACTCGCCTTATTCTAAGGTAAAGAGCCTCTACTGTCAAGGAAAAAATGAATGAGCTTCAATTCGTAATTTGAAAAATCAAGATCAAAAAGCGATGTAATCTCAGGGAAAAATTATCATTTTGGGCATTATCAAGATGATATAAGCGGTAAAATCTAACCCTCAAACGAATATTAATCTAAATTACGAATTGAAGTGAGTGAGGAAGTGAATAAACCAACCATTTACCCACTCCCCCTGACCATAGTTGTCGGCCCACCAATAGGGTCATCAAAAGGGTTGCATCTTTTCTCTTGCGAATTTGTCCCCAGCTGCTCCAGAATAGACTCTTGCAGGAAGGGTGGCACTTTCTGACCTAAAACATGATAGACATTGCTCAAGTGGCGGCGAAAGAGAGATTCAAACGGGGCTGCCAGATGCAAAGGCATGCTGTCTATCCACCAAGAGTAGTCGCTACCTTCTGCTATGTAAAGATTTTCCTTGGCCTTTTCCAGCTTTGCGTAGTCTGTCTCGTACAGGCAAAAATGCTCAAAATCACTACGCACCCTAGCCAAGTAATCCCAGAGGATGTTTTTGTTTTCTGTACCAATCCAGCGCGTCACACTACTATCAACCCAAGAGCCCGTATGCAAGCGTGCCAGTGTCTGCCGTGGGGGATGTGCTTTAAGGTATTCACCTACCGTGACGGTTTTTAACTCTTTTTCGCAACTTAAACGAGCATAAAGATGGTTAAGAAAGTCCTTCTTGTCGTGATGATACCATTCCCAAGCGTTTTCCCCATCCAAAGAAATAGTTACCAAAAAATCTCCCGGCGCACCACGTAGGTTCTCACGTATTTTATGAAAACGGTGTATTAAATTCTCAGCTGCATCGATAGGATTCCAATCATGATAGGTGAAGCCGATCATGTCCGACAGGTAGTGGTCTCTGAAAATCATATCTATACTACTGCCATAAGCTTCTACCCTGTAGGGCTGGTAAAGAATGGTGGGGTCAAGCACATGACCGTACTCGTCTCGCCGAATTTCTGAACCCAAGGATTTTACGAGCACAGATTCATCGGAAATACTCCAGGTAAAGCCCGCATCAGACAGCAGTGGAATCATCTCCGGGCTGACAGCCATTTCCGGTGGCCACAGACCCTCCGGCCGACCGCCAAAAAACTCCCGGTACTGTTTCAAGGCCTTGCCGATTTGCCCACGAGCATCCTCGGGATAAACAAAATAGCGAGGTAAAGGCAGCCCGGGACTGGCTCTGAGTGCAGAAGTATTATCTATAATAAGGGGTAAAATCGGGTGGTAAAAAGGTGTGGTAGCCAGCTCTATCTGCCCTTTTTCCAACAGGCTGCGATGTAGGGGTATAACTGCTTTAATAAGGGCCAGCTGTTTTCGCAACAATTTTTCTTTATCTTCTTCACTGAAATCTCGCCCTTTTTCCAGCAAAGAAAAAAGAAATTCGTCTTCTTCTCGCAACTGGGGGTCTATCCAAACCAAGTTAAACCACACCTGCAAATCTAAATAATCTTGCACACTATATCTGGTCAAAGCTGCCGTTAATTCTGCCGGTTCTTTCTGGTAGCCCTGTTTTTCTAGAAGCTCACGGTAACGAGGATAAATGCTGATAACCCTCTCCCACTCAATATCAAAATAATGGCGCAGCAGAAAAACTTTTTCTCCCTCATTAAGAAGAGCCGCTGGTTTCATCGCCTGCTGGTAGAAATCAACAAAACCCTGTTCATATCCTGCCAGTTGAGCTAGGAGGGAAGGAGTCAGGTTAAAAGTCTGGCGCAGGTCGGGATAACTTTCCAACAGAGCCGCCATCTGGTAATAGTCCTTGGCAGCATGAAGCCTCACCCAAGGCATGATATAGGTCTTTTTTACTGTGTCTAGGTAGTAGGGTTGATGCTGGTTCCAGACAAAAGCAATATACAAAGGTCCTTCAAGCATGCTTATCTTGCTCCCCCTTTAACTGGTTCAAAGAAATTAGCAACCTTTTCTCCTCTTTCTTGCCGGGCGGTAAGTCAAAAAACCAGACGGGCATAATAACTGAAGCCTGGTAAATCCTTTCTAGCCCTTCTTCTGATTGAGAAATGGTTTCCAGCGGCAGCCTCCAGAGTCGGCACGGTTCTCCCGGCTGAAATTTCAACTCCAATCCCTGCCATTCATCTATTATATGGATGGCAGCCAAATCTTCATGCTCTCCCATAGAAGCCAGATTTCTCTCTGCCAACTCCACGCCCGGAATGTGATAATAACGATCTTTGGCGCATCCAGCTTGGAAAGCAAAATTAAACTCGGGAACAAAGTTGAAAACAAGGCTTTCTTCCCCGGTATTTTCTAGGTAATATTCTATATAAAGAGACGCTTCTCCCTTCAACAAAATAACTCTTTTTGTTAACATCAAACTGCCTTCCCTCGCCGCAAGACCAGTAACTTTCCCCTGACGAGAAAACTCTAGGGAAACCAGCTTTTCTTCTTCTTTTAACACACAAGTAAACGGTTTATCAACAAAGTCTCCTGCTTCCTGAAACTTTAAGAACCTGAAATCAGCCAAGGTAACCAACGGCGATAAAATATGTTCTCGGAAAGACGTCCGGCGGTAGGAGTCATAAACTAGGTGCTCCTCCAGCCCTTTTTCTTTAACTTTAATACTGTCGTGAATAGTTGCTACCTCTTCACCCTGCCCCTTGCCACTCTTTTCTTCTTCATCTGCTGCTTCTCCGTTTAAATCCAGAAGAGTGCGGTGATATTTTTCTTCACGGCGGGTCAGTGTATCTCCTAAATTTAACCGGCAGGGTTTATATGAAAACTCCAGTAGGCTGCCACCCTGCCAAGGGGTGAAAACTAAAGTTAATTTTTCCGTACTCACAACTATTTCTTCCTTGCCATCATAATCTAGGTCAAATTTTTCTACCCAGAACCAGTTACCGTTACCAAAGCGCTCTCTGTCGGCAATAGTTTCCGCCTCCAGAAGGTTCTGGTAAAGAGCATGCCGTAAGAAGTTAAGATAAAGTCCGCCAAAAATACCATGCCAGTAAGCATCATTACATTGGGCTGCCAAAAGATAATCATAGGCTTTTTCTTTAGCTTGACCTGACGACAAACAACAAACTTTTTGCCTGACAAACAACATTTTTTTATGTAGATGGTTACTTTCAGGATACTTGACGAGAAAATTCTTCCAAAAGCCGCCCGACCAGGTCATCATCTCCCGGTAAGAGCCTGTCGGCAAGTAGACTAGTCCCTGGGGGGAAGCGAGCGCAGTATAGGCACGATAAGTAGTAGTTTTGAGCCAAGATGAATTCTCTTTAAGCAGGTCAAAGAAGTCTACCAGCCAGCCTTTTTCATAAACATGTTCTTTTGTCCCCGGCCAGCTGCCAAATTTCTCCCCATCGTCCGCCAAGATAAGAGCCCCTCCACCTGCCTTGAGCTGCTGGCGACAATAAGTAATGAAGTCTTCAGGGGGTTTAAACGGAATCATGTAACGCAGCTGCTCATTTATGGGAAAAAGTTTTAGAGGTGTGCCTTCTTCCTCTGTTAGATAAAAGCCACGCAAATCTTCTGCGGCAAACCCGGCTTTTAAAAAATGGGCATCATCCAGCACAGTATAGCCCATGCCTGCCCGGGCTACAAGACTCGTTAGGTGAGGTTCGAAAGTTCTCTCTGCCAGCCAGAGTCCTTCCACCCTAGTTTCTAGATGTTCCTCCACAAAAGCACTCATTTTCTTTATCTGTGCCAGGGCATCCTCCCGGGGAATAGCCGTCAAAATAGGTTCGTAAAAACCTCCCCCCATGATTTCCACCTGTCCCCGTTTAACCAGCTCCTTTAAAAGTGCAAAATACTCCTGCTTTTCTTGCCTGATCCAATCCAGAAGAATACCTGAATAATGCAGCGTCACTTTAATCTCCGGATATTGAGATAGTACTTCCAGAAAAGGCTTATAAGCATCTTCCAGGCATTGCTCAAAAACATGTTTAAAATTCCCCAACGGTTGATGCTGGTGTAAGGCCAGTAAAAAATAGACTTCTTTTTTCTCTTCTCCGTTTTTTTTGTTTCTCCCCCATTTTTGTACTATTTCCTTTCTTCGATAAAGACTACAATCATTTTATCTTCTCCGCTGAAAACTGTTTTATGCAATGCAGACATCCACTGGGGACGGTTCTTTTTTGACACGGACACGGGAAAGAGCATAGAGAGAGGAAATATAGTTGCTGTATTCTCCCAGACTGCTGCAAAGCAATCATTCCAGCACCAAAACCCACCTGCTACAATTATAGCATATTTAATGGGCATAAAAAGAAGACATTCCCGAAACGAGGCATCCCCTTCCCTCATACCGAAAAAGGCAAGCAAAAAACATTCTCGCTTACCCCATTCCATGCATACGAAGCATGAAAATCCTCCCTGATATCCCAGTGCGATGCCCACCCACCCTAAGACCAACAACCGTGTCAAAGGAACCGTCACTGAGGCATCTACGATGGACACCCTTGCCATCAGCTAACAGTTCCTACTGCCAAGCCTGTAGTGGACTTTCACCACCGAGTTATCGCCCATGCTGGGTTCACAGGCATATCAAAGGTTTTCGATAAACCTTTGTGAAAACATTGAAGAAATTACGCCAAATTTGTCCTAAGTCAAGGGCTGACCCCGGTTCGCCATCCTATTTTAATTTTACACCTTACACATATTGTGTTATTATTATTCATAACTACTCAACCATAAAAACTAGAAAATAATAGATACACATAGATTTTAAAAAATAGGCGTCTGAGTGGTTAATATTTAAAAAGAGGTGACGGAAGGTGAGTCCACAAGCAATAGCTTCACCATTAACAAACTACATCAATTCAGTAATGTCTGAATTCACGATTAAAACTTTGGAAGATAATACTTATTTCGCTGAAATCCCCTCCTGCCCCGGAGTCTGGGCTAATGAAAAGGACCAGCAAAAGTGCGTAGAAACACTCAGAGAAGTTTTAGAAGAATGGCTGGTTTTAGAATTAAGAGAGTGCAAAGGATGAAACCAGTAAGTAGAAAAGAACTCATCTACCGCCTCCGAAAACACTTTAATTTTAGTGGACCATTTTCTGGCGGCAAACACTCATTTATGCAACGAGGTCAGTTAAGGCTTAGAACACCAAACCCACATCAAAAAGATATTGGTGCCAGCTTATTAAAAGAACTTCTACAGCAAGCTGGCATTTCACGTAAAGAGTGGGAATGATAAAAGGGAGAATCCGGGGTCAGCCCTTGACTTAAGACAAACTTACTTTAATTGCTGGGAAAATGCCTTAAGCGATGCCCCCTGTCAAGGGCTGACCCTTTCTGCAAATCCTTGCCCGGACGAGTAGCCTCCCTTCCTTACACCGAGAAAGGCGAGCAAAAAAACATTCCCACTTACCCCATTCCATACATGCGAACCATAAAAACCCTCCCTCTGGTGCCCCAAAGACCAACAACCGTGTCAAAGGAACCGTCACTGAGGCATATACGATGGACACCCTTGCCATCAGCTAACAGTTCCTACTGCCAAGCCTGTAGTGGACTTTCACCACCGAGTTATCGCCCATGCTGGGTTCACAGGTATATCAAAGGTTTTCGATAAACCTTTGTGAAAACATTGAAGAAATTACGCTAAATTTGTCCTAAGTCAAGGGCTGACCCCAATTCCCCCTTCTTTTTGATTATTCTAAATG
>CAZLTH010000081.1:0-7393 GCA_964562355.1 uncultured Syntrophomonadaceae bacterium
GGAGGGCAAGAGATTTATAACGACAAAGGCGAGCTGGTAGAGATTCATGAGAAATATCCGGTTGATAAGGGACATAAGAGGATTGAACAAGGGGGTGGAGCACGATGATTACTCGTCGCAAAGTTGCTGTCAAATTGGTCGACTATCTCCGGCACCGTCTCACTTTGAAGGAGTTAGTTGATTGGGCTGAGAAGGCTATGATGGAAGGAGATTTTGAAGAGGAACATCTCGATACCATACGTGATATCATCAGTCGTCTCGGTCTGGCCGATGCGGAGAAGTTTGCTTTGACTTGGGAGGATTGCGAAGATCATCTTGAACGTCTAGGTTATCAGGTGAAAGTAGATATTTTGGAAGTTGGGTAAACTTAGCAAGTCAAAGTAATCGTACTTTACCGCAACAACACTGCCAAAGACCACCAACTTATACTTTGCCAGTATCAGTTACCAGTTAACAGTTAACAGGAGTTGGAGAGCCCCTTGGATGAACGAAGATTATATTTGATTAGTTGCACAGCGTTAAGATTCAGGCAATAGGAAATGCGAATCTATGAGTTCGGCAAGCATAATATGAAAAAGCCCCCTATAATTCATTGGAAAAACCTTGAACCTTGAACCTTGAACCTTGAACCCGCAAACCTTATCAACCCTGGAGGTGTAAAATGAAAAGATTGCCAGAGATACAGGAAATATTGAGGTTGCAAGAGATTATTTTGAACGAGGTGGTTACTCTATGAAAGAAATTACTATTGCTACCAGAAAAATAGGTCATGACCACCCGCCGTTGATTATAGCCGAGATGTCTGGTAATCATAACCAGTCGCTTGAGCGAGCTTTGCAGATTGTCGATGCGGAAAGTTTTTGGCAGGAGTAAATTTTTGCTCGCTCTCGGGAATTGGGTTTGAGAGGTTAAAAGGTTAAAATGGTCATTGACTTTATAAAACTAGTTTGATATACTAGTTTTATGAAAGAAAGAAATATAATTGTTGGTGCGTTTGAGGCCAAAACTCATCTTTCCAGTCTTCTGAAAGAAGCTCAAAAAGGCGGTGAAACTGTAATAACCATCAGAGGAAAGCCCGTTGCGCGGCTTATTCCTTTCAGAGATACCAGGGCAGAGATGAGCAAGAAAGAGGTTATTTCTAAGTTTATTGAAATTCGCCAAACAGTAAAGGGAAAAGTAAATATCAAGGAATTTATGGCTGAAGGAAGGAAGCATTGATGAATTGGGTATTAGATTGCTCTTTTGCGGCAGCCTTATTTTTACCGGATGAAAAATCAGAGATTATTTCTGATTTTGTAGCTGGTTTGCCGGAAAGTGATGGGTTAGTTGTGCCGCTGTTATGGTGGTACGAGGTTTCTAATGTATTAACTGTTGCGGTTAGAAGGAAACGTCTGGACTCTATTGAGGTTAATGAAGTATTGTTACTTTTTGAACGGCTTGGATTAGAAACAGACAGAATGTATGGCGTGGAGTTTTCAAAAGAAATATACAGACTTGCTCAGCTTTATCAGCTATCGGCTTATGATGCGACATATTTAGAGCTTACCTGCAGAAAAAATTACTCGCTGGCAACTCTGGATAAGCAGATTATAAAAATAGCCCGGAAAATTGGAGTAAATATTTGCAATTTATAAGACAGCCCTTAATTTGTCACAAGTTAAGGGCTGTCCCTAGGTGCATACAGTGCTAATCATTTGAATTCACTGGCTCGCCTAGCTCGGCACCGTATTTTACTCCGAACTGGTTTGAAGATGTTGCGGTCACACTAGATCTTAAGTTGAAAGCTCTAAAGGCGTACCAGTCTGAAATACGGCCCTGGCCGCAGCGGAAGCGTTTGTTTTGGGGAGAAACCTAGAGGTGTAAAATGAAAAGATTACCGGAGATACATTAACAAGGATTGTTAACTGTTGTGAAGTTTTTTTAACTAGGAGACATGAGAGGGGAACGTTGCTGATGAAAGAAATTACTATCGCCACCAGAAAAATCGGTCCTGACCACCCACCGTTGATTATAGCCGAGATGTCTGGCAATCATAACCAGTCGCTTAAGCGAGCCTTGCAGATTGTCGAAGCGGCGGCGAGAGCGGGGGCGCATGCCCTGAAGCTGCAAACTTACACGGCAGATACGATGACGCTGAACATTTCTACGGGCGAGTTTTTTATTAATGATCCGGAAAGTCTCTGGCAGGGGAGTTCTTTGTATGAGCTTTACCAGCAGGCGTACACCCCTTGGGAATGGCAGGAGCAAATTTTTGCTCGCTCGCGGGAATTGGGTTTGATTTGTTTTAGTACCCCTTTTGATGCTACTGCCGTAGATTTTTTAGAATCACTGGACGTGCCCTGCTATAAAATTGCTTCTTTTGAAAATACAGACTTGCCCCTGATTCGCAAAGTAGCCGCTACTGGTAAGCCGCTACTTATTTCTACCGGCATGGCTACCGTGGCCGAGCTGGATGAAACGGTGCGGGCAGCCAGGGAGTCAGGTGCCGCAGATATTATCCTGCTTAAATGCACCAGCAACTATCCTGCTACACCGGAGAACACTAATTTGCTTACCATTCCCCACCTGCGGGAACTTTTTTCTTGTCAGGTGGGTTTATCTGACCATACTTTGGGCTTAGGAGCTGCACTGGCCAGTGTGGCGCTGGGGGCAACTGTTATAGAAAAACACTTTACGCTTTCCCGGGCTGAAGGTGGGGTAGATGCGGCATTTTCTATGGAACCGGCAGAAATGCAGGCACTGGTGATGGAAAGCGAGCGTGCTTGGCAGTCCCTAGGTAAAATCAGCTATGGCCCCACAAAAAAAGAACAGCCTTCCCTCAAGTTCAGGCGTTCTCTCTATATTGTTTGCGATATGAAGGCAGGAGATGTCTTGACAAAAGAAAATCTCCAAGCAATCAGACCCGGGCTGGGCTTGCCTCCTAAATATTACGAAGTATTGCTGGGTAAGAAGGTTAAGCGCAACATAAAAAAAGGCATGCCAGTTAGCTGGGAATTAATTTTTGAAAGCGAGCCACTGGGGACGGTTCTTTTTTGACACGAACTTGAGTGGGGCAGGAAATCACTGCCTGATTGAAACAGTCAGTTTTAAAAACAAGAAAAGAGAATTTATCTTGAAATATTACCCAAAAAACGATTTTTGTGCCTCGACAAATGGTGACATTGTATTCAATAGTTGCTGGTAAAACCAAAAAAGATTTCGCTAAAATGAAATATTTTTTAATAAAATAAAAAAAATTTCATTAAAAAAGTTGATATTTTAATAAAACTGCACTATAATAAGGGAGAAAGGAGGGGATTGTGTGTTAGAAGAAGAATTAGTGCAATTAGTAAAAAAGGTTGTTTCAGAAAAATGCGAAAAGCAGCATATAGAGCTTAAAAAAGCAATGGGAGGCACACCATCAAAACTTTACGCTACTCTATCAAGCTTTGCTAACCAGACTGATGGAGGCACAATTATTTTTGGGATTGACGAGGATGCAGAATATGAAGTAGTAGGTGTATATGATGCCCAAGATCTTCAAAAAAAGTTAATGGAGCAATCCTTGCAGATGAACCCTGTAGTAAGACCATTGTTTACAGTTGCTCAAGTAAAAGGTAAATTGGTAGTTAGTGCAGAAATCTCTGAATGCGATATTTATGATAAGCCTTGTTTTTATAAAGGCGCAGGAAGATTGCGCGGATCTTATATTCGTGTTGGTGATTCCAATCAGCCTATGACGGAATATGAAATATATAGCTGTGAAGCATTTAAAAGAAGAGTACACGATGAACTTCGTACGGTCGGTAGGGCAACAATAGAAAACTTATCAAAAGACAATGTAACAGAATATTTGATAAAATTGCGCAGACAAAAACAAAATTTGGTTAATCTTAAAGATGAACGAGTACTAGAAACGCAGGGCATATGTCAAGATGGTCTTCCTACAATAGCAGGATTGATGTTGCTTGGAGAATATCCACAAGAGTTTTTTCCACAACTTAGCGTTACGGCAATGGTGGTACAAGGTAAACTTATTGGAGAACTTGGTGATGCTGGTGAACGCTTTGTAGATAACAAACGTATTGAAGGGACTATAACGCAGATTTTAGAAGGAACACTAGCTTTTGCGCGAAGAAATATGAAAATGAAAACCATCATAACAGAAGAGGGAACTCGTGCTGATAAACCAGAATACCCAATAAAGGCATTGAGAGAAATCATGCTAAATGCCCTTATACATAGAGATTATAGTGTGCATACTGAACGTTCCCCGGTGCGTTTGGTGATGTATGAGGATAGATTGGAACTAGAAAATCCAGGCGGATTGTATGGCAGAATAACTGTAGACGAATTGGGGAAGGTCTCAGCAGATACCAGAAATCCTTATGTGGCAGGAGCCTTGGAAATTATGATTGATACAGAAAATCGCTTCTCTGGTATTCCCACTGTAATAACAGAACTTAAAAAAATTGGTATGCCAGCCCCAGTTTTTATTAATAAACGAGGTGTTTTTAAGGTTGTATTCTATAAAAAGGCAGTTGTCGGGAATAAAGAGGCTGATATGGAACAGGAGATTTTAAATTACTGTATTACACCACGTTCTAGAGAAGAACTTGCAAAGAAATTTGGATTTGCAGCACCAACTTATTTTATTAAAACGTATATCCACCCACTAATTGAAGTTGGGAAAATAAGCATGACTTTGCCAGATAAACCAAAGAGCAAGTTTCAAAAGTACTATTCATAAAGCGAGCCACTGGGGACGGTTCTTTTTTGACACGAACATAAGAGTTCGGGCAGGGGGAAACGGTCTTTTTTTCCGAGCATAGACAAGCAGTTTTCTTTTAGCTTATTTCTTTCCCCAGCTGGTTGGCAGCTGTTAATAAAGGATCCCAAACAGGTCCAAATGGCGGCGCATATGCTAGATCCGTCTGGGAAAAGTCCTCAACTGTTATTTTATTGTGCAGGGCAACAGCAATTGCATTGATTCTGTGAGCTGCTCCTTCTTTTCCCACCATTTGTGTTCCCAGCAGGCGACCGGTCTTCCTGTCTGCCACCATATTGATGTATATTGGTGTTGAGCCAGGATGTCCATGAGCGCGAGATCTTGTTTTGATACTCTTTTCCACGGGGTCAAATCCAGCGGCGGTGGCTTCTTTGAAGTTAAACCCTGTCCTGGCAACTTCAAGGGAAAAAACCTTAAACACAGAGGTCCCGGCGACGCCTTGAAGACTTCTTTTGAGGCCAGAAATATTATCGGCAACTGCCCATCCTGCCCTGTTGGCTCTTAGTGCCAGGGGAATCCAGCATTTGTTGCCTGTTACCACATGAAAGGCGTCAGCACAGTCGCCAGCAGCATAAATATCCTCATCGGAGGTTCTTAAATACCTGTCTACGGCTATGGAACCAGCAATTCCCAGATCTATCCCCGCATCTTTTGCTAGTTTGCTGGCGGGTTTTATACCAGTAGCTACAATGACCAGGTCTGCCTCCAGTGTCAGGGTTTCACATACAGCTTGGATTCCATTGCCTACTGGTTCAATTTTTTGAATGGCATGTCCAGAATAGATATTAACATCTTTATGGATTAACTCCTCATAAACAACATCCGCAAGATCTCGGGCAAGCCAAGGGAGAAAAACCGGTCGTGGTTTAATCAGGCTGGTTTTAATGCCTCTTTTTTCCAACGCCTCACACATTTCCAGGGCGATATATCCCATACCGATAATCACAGCTTTTTTGACCTTGTTTTGCTGGATATAAGCTTTTATCTGTTTTCCATGAGCGAGGCTTTTTAAAACCATCACCTGGGGCAAATCAAATCCCGGCAGGTCGGGAACAATCGGAGAGGCCCCTGTGGCAATAAGTAGCTTATCGTAGTCAAAACTGAACTGCGCTCCTCCGGTGGTTATTCCAGACACCTTTTTTGCAGCACGGTCTATGGCTGTAGCCCTATGTCCGGTTAGGAGATTTATTTTGTTTTTTTCAATAAACACCTGGGCCTTTCTTACAACCAGCTCTTCCATATCTCTTCCAGGATCAGCAATGTTATAGGGCATACCACAGGCACTGTAAGAAACATCATAGGTCTGTTCTAATACGGTAACATCAATAGCCGGATCTTTTCTTTTTGCCCTGCTGGCAGCACTCATGCCTGCAGCATCTCCGCCAATAATAACGAGTTTCATAAAATCCTTCCTTTCGAACTTTATATTTGCTTATCTTTACAACAGATATCTTTATGTTTTTACTTCTATCGTAACTACTCAGGCACAGAGGGGCAAAGGCACATAGGCACATAGTTGCCAGACCTGCAAATCTCTATACGTTTTTATTTTTCTTTGTGCCTTTGCCCCTTTGTGCCTAAATAGATAGTTACGAACGATTTAAAAAAATCCTAAATACCTCCAAAAATTAGACATCTGAGTAGTTACCTTCTATCAAACAATGTGTAAAACCTGCAGTGAATAAGCAAAAAAAGTATTTGTTAATTTTTAAGTAAAGACTAATTCCGGTCGATATAATATAATAGAGGGAGGCGTTTTTAGTGAAAATTCAACCATCATTACCAGTGCCTGGGTACAACAAGCTAGTGGGTAGTCCTGTGCAAAGAAAAAAAGAAGCCAGTTCAAAAAATATAAACACAACATCTGTTAACCTGTCAGCAGACGTCCTTGTGCGGGAAAAGCAAGAGAAAGTAATCACTTATAGCAAGCCGATGGGGAAGCCTGATCATGTGACCATGGAAAAGCTAAGAGAAGAAGCTGGCAGGGCGAGCACGTCTTTAAGAGAAATTATTCTTGAGCTGTTGGAGAGACAGGGATATTCTGTGCAGCGGCTAGGTCAGGAAGAAATTGGTGATATTGAAGTTGATGCTACGGCCAGAGCTGAGGCGGCTAGCCTAGTGGCGGAGGATGGGCCTTTTGGCGCCGAAGCTGTCAGTAATCGAATCGTTGATTTTGCGAAAGCTATTTCCGGTGGCGACAAATCAAGAATCGCTGAACTGAGAGACGCAATCACGGAAGGGTTTAAGCAAGCAGAAGAAATCTTGGGGACATTACCGGAAGTATCTTCAAGAACATATGACTTGGTAATGGAAAAATTGGCGGCTTGGGAAAGTGGAGGTTAGAGGTTAGAAGGAATGAGGAATGAGGAACGAATGACACAGGGGTAACCCTTGTGGTTGCCCGAGCAGGTAATTTTGAGATTGGATGGGAAATGAGGAAGTAGGAGCGAGCAAGCAAATAGAAAGTAAAATTTCTAGGGACACGGGGACGTTTTTATTTGCCCCTTTTTTTTGCAAGCTTGACGTTTTCTCTCCTTTTTTAATATAATGAAACTATTCAGGGTCAAGGGTTCGAAGAAGGTTAAGAGGTAAAAAGGTGAAGAGATAAAAAGATAAAGAGATAAA
>CAZLTH010000082.1:0-7312 GCA_964562355.1 uncultured Syntrophomonadaceae bacterium
GGGTGACAGGCACGGCTAAAATATGGAGATTATTTTTTAGTCATTCCTAAGTATATACCTATTCCGCTGTTGTCAAAGGCACATAAACACGTTGGGCGAGTTCTTTGTCCAGCATGAAAAGACCGTGGGTGTTATCTCCGATAAGTGTAAGTCTGTCGATTATTTCCCGGTCGTTTTCTTCCTCTTCTATTTGCTCAGTGATATACCAGTCTAGGAGAGATAAGGTAGCGCGGTCTCTTAAGCTATCTGCCAAATCAGCCAGCTCATTGATAGACTTGGTTATAAACTGCTCGTGTTGATAAGTTGCTTTAAAGGCAGCGAGAGGAGAGTCCCATTTAGAAGCTGGTTCCTCTATAGCTAGCAGTTTTACCTCAGCCCCCTGTGACTGGAGGTAGTTATAAAACTTCATGGCATGGTCGGTTTCTTCTTTATACTGTACCATCATCCAGTTGGCAAAACCTTTTAAGCCGCTGGAGGTAAAATGCGAGGACATGGATAGGTACAAATAAGCTGAAAACATTTCTTTGTTGATTTGCTCATTTAGCGCATCTTGCATCTTTTTAGTTATCATTTTACGAACCTTCCTTTCTTTCTTGTTTTATGATCTTTTGTAACCACGGATGGACACAGCCTGCCCCGTTCGACTACGCTCAGGGCAAGCTCTGAGCGAAGTCGAATGGGGATAAGCACGGATGAGGACGGAGATGTGTGTCCTCATCCTATAATATGGCTGAATAGTTAGGCAAGACTTTTGTGCTTCTGAAAAATCTTATCTGCCAGTTGATCCAGAGCAGTAAAAGTTTCTTTCTTGGGGAATCCTTTTACAGAAACCGGATCAAGAAGTTCCGCCTTAAGATTGCCCAACATGCCTTTTAGCTGCTCTTCCAAACGACAGCCCCAGCCGTAGGAGCTGATAATAGAAACAAACTTAGTTTTTGGTCTTAAAGCGTTGGCGAGATAGGCGGCATAGACTATCGCTGGATGTGCTGCTGTTAGTACAGCTGGGGTGGCAATTACTATAGTAGCGGCATCTACAAGTGCCATGGCCAGTTCGCCTGTATCCGTTCTGTTCATCTGGAACGGTTTGACAGTTACTCCTCGCTCCATAAGAGCATTTGTAAAGTAGTCTACCATTACGGCGGTACTGCCATGCATGGAAATATAGGGGATGACCACTTCGTTTTTTACGGTATCAGATGACCAGTCTTTGTACAGGTCAATAATAAAAGCAGGGTCGTCATAGACCGGGCCGTGGCTGGGAGCAATGATGTCTATCTCTAAATCCTCAATGAGTTTCAGATGTTTTTTGAGAGTAGGTCTAAAAGGCATCATAATCTGAGCATAGTAGCGCTTGGCGGCCAGATAAATAGCTGCTTTGTCCCGGACAAAGAGGTCGCTGGTAGCGAAATGTGAGCCGAGAAAGTCACAAGGAAACAAAACTTTGTCTTTTTTTAGATAGGTAAACATTGTTTCCGGCCAGTGTACCCAGGGGGCAAGAATAAACTCAAGAACCTTATCTCCGAGAGAGAGGGTGTCCCCATTGCCCACAACTTGGAACCTGTCCTCAGCCAGGGGCATAAAGTTCATCAGCAGAGTTTGGCACTTTGCATTGGTTACGATTTTCGCTTCCGGGTAAAGTTCTAACAACTTAGGAATAGTGCCTGTATGGTCTTGCTCTGCGTGGTTGGCGATTATGTAGTCTAGCTTGGTTACAGCTGCTTTTTTCAGGTTAGTCAACAGTTCGTTGATTTTGGCTGTGTCAACTGTCTCTATTAAAGCTGTTTTCTCGCTACCTTTTATTAAATAAGAGTTGTAGCTAGTGCCGTTTGGCAGTGGAATGAGTTCGTCAAACATCCTAATGTCCCAATCAATGGCACCTAGTTGGTAAATATTAGGGGCTATTTCTCTTGCTGGCATTTTTTTCTCCTTTAATCAAGATTAGAGTTCTTCTTCAAAATCTTCTTTTCCTACGCCACACACGGGACAGACCCAGTCTTCCGGCAAATCCTTGAAGGAAGTCCCCGGGGGAATGTCAGACTCAGGATCGCCTTTTGCGGGGTCATATATGTACCCACACACTGTACATTCATATTTTTTCATTTTACTGTCAGCTCCTTTTTTGTTTTTTACTTCTGGTGACCTCAGCCTCCGGAGAGGCTGAGGTTTTTCTATGAACAGATTGTCAGTTGCCAGTTGGCGGTTAGTGTTTGTCGCAGATATATAGCGCAAATGCTAGTTTTTAAGCTATGCCAGTATAGTAGTCAAATCTTCTTCGGCACTAGCGCCAATAGGCATAATATTAAAGTTTTCCACCAGTACGCCTAGAACATTGGGAGTGATGAAAGCTGGCAGGCTGGGTCCAAGGCGGATATTCTTTATCCCTAGGTGTAACAGTGTGAGCAGAACAGCTACTGCTTTTTGCTCGTACCAAGATATAACCATGGATAGTGGCAGGTCATTGACGCTACATTCAAAGGCTTTGGATAGAGCTACAGCAATTTGGACGGCTGAATAGGAATCGTTACATTGTCCTACATCTAAGAGCCGTGGAATGCCTCCTATATCACCTAATTGCTGGTCAAAGAAGCGGAATTTACCACAACCCAAGGTTAGGATAATTGTGTCCGAGGGTGATTTTTCCACAAATTCAGTGAAGTAATTACGCCCTGATTTTGCTCCGTCACAGCCACCTACTAGGAAGAAATGCTTTATCTGACCTGCTTTGACAGCCTCGACCACTTTCCCTGCTACTTGCAAAACCGCATCATGACCAAAACCGACCATTACTTTGCCTTTGTCTTCATCTGCAGCAAAGCCAGGTAGAGCGAGGGCTTTTTCAATTAGCGAGGTGAAATTGGGTGATTCCAAGTGTTTGACGCCAGGCCATGCTACCAGACCAGTGGTGAAAATATTTTCCATGTAAGACTCTTTGGGAGATTGAATGCAGTTGGTAGTCATAAGAATAGCTCCCGGGAAAGCGGCAAACTCTTTCTTCTGATTTTGCCAAGCTGTGCCATAATGACCATAAAAATGTGCATATTTTTTTAGCTCCGGGTAGCCATGTGTTGGTAGCATTTCCCCATGGGTATAGATATAGATATCTTTTCCCTCAGTTTGTTTTAAGAGTTCTGCTAAGTCCTTTAAGTCATGACCTGAAACCAGAATACATTTGCCTTGCTTGTGTCCCAAGGGAACTTCCGTGGGTACAGGCTGACCGTAAGCAGAGGTGTTGGCTGTGTACAGCAGTTCCATCGCACGCAGGTTGACTCCACCACATTTCAGTACTAGTGCTACCCAATCATCCAAGGTCAGGTTTTTGTTGGTAAAAGCAGTGAAGGCTTCGTAGATAAAGGCATAAATAGCATCGTCTTCCTGTCCTAGGATAGCGGCATGATCAGCATAAGCGGAGAGACCTTTGACGCCAAAAAGCAGAGTTTGCTGTAAGGACTGGATATCGGCAGGTGCTTCGTGATCGACTGGTAGTCCTACTTTTTCTCCTTGTTTAATCAATCCGGCTAAATCTGAAGCGGGTTTGAAAGCGGCTGCTGGAGCAGCAAAATCGGTAACAACCCCTTCTTGAGCTAACTTTTCTTTTAGCTTTGTCATCGTCTTGCTGCAGCGGAGAATAAGCTTCTGTAATCTCTCCGGGTCAAAATCTACATTGGTAATGGTAGAAAAGAGAGATTCGAGGGCAAGTCTACCTGTCCTCCTGTCTACAAAATCAGCTTTACTCCCGGCATTAGCGTAAAGGGACAAGCCCTTAACAGCATGGAGTAAAAGATCTTGCAAGGCGGCCACCTCAGGCTTCTTACCACAGACGCCAGAGACTGTACACCCTGTTCCTTTGGCAGTCTGTTCACATTGGTTACAAAACATAAACATACACTCCTTTAATATAATGATTTGACAGCTGGGGTTATTGCTACAACAAGCTGTCATTAATCAGTATATAAAAGTTTCCCCGATAAAGGTATGATTTATATCAGATTATAGCAGTCTGCGGACTGCAGTTTACAGTTATCAGTTTCTCGGACTCCCGACTTGGCTGTCGCCATCGTCAGGACTCGTTCGACACCTCCCAGGCGTCTCACCAGTTTACAGTAGTTACGAGGGGACGAGTTCAGAGAGCCTGCCCCGTTCGACTACGCTCAGGGCAAGCTCTGAGCGAGAGTCGAATGGGTTCACGGTTCATGGTTGAGAGACGATAGTTCGAGAGGCAACGAGGACGCCAACCTTAAGCCTCGTAACCCTTGTAAACTGATATACGCTTATCGCCAAATATTAGGTTTTTATGTAACTAAGTAGCAGTAATTAATAGTAGTAATTAATAGTAGTAATTACTGTTAAGGATAGTATAAAGGCTATTTTAGGATTTGTCAAGGGATATTTTGCATCAGATCGTGTCAAGATGTTTCAGCAATTTTTTCTAGAATGTTGTAATTTAATATCTTTAAGCGGTTCTGCTTGATGCGGAGGATATCTTTTTTGCGTAATTCGCTTATCACCCGGGAGGTTGTTTCTGGGGTCAAGCCAGCCATATAAGATAGTGTTTGTACACTGAGGGGCAGGCTTATTTCCATACCATCAAAGCCAGGGTTGGCATCTTCCGCTGCCAATCTTAGGATAACGGAAGCTATTCTTTGCCGGGCACGCTTTAGAGATAGGTCGCGGATAATTTTTCGGGATTTGGAGAGCTGGGCTTCTAGTGTTTTGAGAAGATGTAGAGCTACTTGTGGGTGTTTTTGTACCAAACTATGATAGTAATCGAGCGAGATACTACAGTAGATACCATTTTCATAGGCTTCGGCACTGGTGTCGCAGGTGTTGTCTGTCCCTAGTGAAATATTGCCAAAGGTTGCTCCCGGGCTGATAACTTCCACGATTTGCTCTTTGCCGTCCGTGTTTTCGTAGTATAATTTTACTCGACCTTGCATGACTATATGTAAAAAATGGCATTTTTCTCCTTCAGAGTAGAGTAGCTGTCCCTTTTGCATAGAATATTTGTAAGAATTTTTTTGAAATTCAAGGAGATCATTGCTTTTTAAGCTGCTTACCAGCGTCAGTTTTCGTACCGGACAATGTTCGCACTCCCAGACAGGTTTTTTTAGCATAGAACAAACTCCTCTGTTAATGGTACGGGGGCACATCTCCCTTTAAGGGGAGGTGTGTCCCCGGTAGTCGTGGTTCGGGGTTCGTGGTTCAAGGCTGAAGGTTCGAGGTTGAGCGGTGAGAGTCTGGGGCAAGGAGGACGAGGTTCAATTCCCTTCTCTGTCCCCTTGTTCTCCAACCCTGAACCCTGAACCCGGGCTACTTAACTGTCCAGCGGCGAGAAACATAGGCTGTCTCCAGTTTCAAGCGGTTCATGATATTGCTGTAGGATTCTTGGGTAAAGCTTACTGGCAAACCGGTGGTTTCTGATAGCTCATCTGCCAGAGAAGCAGCGCCGGTATCATCTTTATTGAACCAAGAAGAAAAGATGGACAGAGAGCTGTTTCCTGTAGAATCTTTTTCAACTTTTCCTTGCCAGAGCAAGATAGTTTGTTCTTTATCTAGGCGGCGAGTTAGTTCTTCTAAGTTAAGCATCTTTTCTTGTCCTTGTTTGTCTTTTACAGTAATAATGTTTTTGGAGTTTTCAATTTCCCCGACCAAGCGTGGCAGGGTAGAGCCGCAAACAGAGCAGGGTTCGTAGGTGATTCCCTTAGTTATCAATAGTCCGGTGCGGTAACGAACTAGGCAGGTGCCGCGGGCATCCAGATGGGTTAGCACAATTTCTCCACCCTCATCATCCGGTTTATTTTTACCGGTTACCGGGTCTATTATTTCCAAGTAGTGCAGGTCAGGATGGAAGTGATAGCCGTTTCCCCCGGGGCATTCTCCCCAGCCTGTTTTTGCTTCGGTCAAAGAAAAGGAGCGGATAACCTGTGTGCCAGCGCAACCGGCGAGTGACATGAGTGTTTGCAGGCGCTCTAGCACTTCCTGAGAAGTTGTTTCTATTCCCGTTATGATAGTAGTGAGATGACTGACATCTGACTTGAATCTTATAGCGGCCTGCAACAGATGCAGGGCGTAAAGGGGCGAGGCTAGAAGGACTTCCGGCTCCATATTTTCTACGGCAGTGAGTATTTTTTCTGTGCCTAGTACCCTGCCGCCGCCGCTTTGCAATACTGTGCTGCCGAGTTCCAGACCAGCATAAAATCCCTGCCAGAAGCCTACATTAGGACCGTAACTTAGGGCATTGACCATAGTATCATCCCGATCCAGCTTCCAGAGAGTAAAGAGTCGCCCGCCAGCCTCCTTGAGTATTTCAACATCATAAGCAGTAATCGCCAGAGGTGTCGGGGAAGAGGTAAAATCACCGGCATAAAAGACTTGTGCCAGTCGATAATCTTTGCTCTCGTCAGTCGCAACATCGTCTTTTTTCTGGAATAGCTTGCCAAAGAAAGACTTCTTTGCAGGAGGTGCTTTTTCAGCTGCTTCCTCCGCTGGTGGTGTCAGCATAAATCTGTCCACCCGGTTGTCCTGTGGTTCTTTAGTGGCTAAATCTTCGATATGAGTAAAGGGAAGCATTTGGAGATCGTCAAGGCTGTTCATCTGTGCCGGCTGGAAATTTTCCCCCTTTAAAAGGCGACTATAATACGGATGCTTCGTCATAACTTCATTAGAAAGAAAGTTTTTTAACTCTGCCAGTTGCCAGTCTGTTAATGCTTTTTTATCCATTGCTTTAATTTTATCCCATTTTTTCATATGTTTATATTCATTCCTTTCGCTTCGCTCAAGCACAAAACGCATGAATTTAGTTTTTCACTTTTCACTTTTCACTTTTAGCTTCTTTCAGAGTTATCTCTCCTCTGAATTAGACTTTGGGTCTATTGTCGAAGATTCTTTTTTCCTTCAGCTCTGTTTCCATGCCTAGTTGTTTAAGTATTTCCTGAGCAGACCTGAAAATAATGTCGGAGGGGGCTACTTCCGTATCTCTGATTACTTTTTGTCTGAGGTCTGATTTCAGTTTTTCTAGGTCAGCGCCTTCTTCGGGGGCGATATAGAGATAAATTTCATCCAGTTCAAAGGGGTCATTATTGCGCTTCCTGAGTTCCACCTGCCATTCTAGGACCTGGGGGTGACTCATCAGGAGTGGGAAGAAGTTATTTAAGTTGACCAACGTACCTTTGATTTTGGTGAGGTTAAATTCTTTAAACTCTGATTTTCTCTGGATATCAGCACTGATGCGAGGGACGGTACGCCCACAGTTGGGGCAAGGCTCATAGGTGATGCCCCCCTTGGCAATGTCACCTGTACGGTAGCGAAGAACGCA
>CAZLTH010000083.1:0-7309 GCA_964562355.1 uncultured Syntrophomonadaceae bacterium
TTCACTCTTCACTCTTCACTCTTCACTCTTCACTTTTCACTTTTCACTTTTCAGTCACTTAGTCACTTAGTCACTAAAGATTTTCTTCGCTCCTTGCATTATCTCTTCTATGATGTCTGCTGCTTTTTCAATTTTGTTAACCATACTGGCTGCTTGACCGGCCATCACCGAACCGTAAGCGATATCTCCCTGCTGTACTGCTGCCGCCAACTTTCCTGTCCCGAAGGCTTCCATCTGCTCTTTGGGAACGCTCCTCTTTTCCATTTGGGCAAACTCTCGTGCTAGCTTATTTTTCAATACTCGTACAGGATGACCAGTCGAATGCCCCAAGACAACAGTATCTCTGTCTTTAGCTTTTATCAAAAAGTTTTTGTAATTATCATGTACCGTACATTCTGCCGCACAGACAAACCTAGTTCCTATCTGCACTCCCTGTGCCCCTAGCGCTATACTAGCAACGAATCCTCGTGCATCGGCTATCCCACCAGCAGCTACCACTGGTAAGGTTACCGCATCAACTACCTGGGGCACCAGCACCAAGGTAGTAAGTTCCCCAACATGTCCGCCAGCTTCTATACCTTCTGCTATCAAGGCATCAACGCCTTGTCTTTCCAAACGCTTGGCCAAAGCTACAGAAGATACTACCGGCATAACCTTGATTCCTTTTTCTTTGAAAGCAGAAATAAATTTACCCGGGCTACCGGCCCCCGTAGTCACAACAGGAACTCTCTCCTCCAATACTACTCGCACAACCTCTTCTGCGAAGGGAGAAAGTAGCATGATGTTAACTCCAAAAGGTTTCCCTGTAATTTCTTTTACTTTTTTTATTTCATGAGCTACCACGTTAGCCGGAGCGTTACCAGAGCCAATTATGCCCAGACCTCCAGCCTCTGAAACTGCAGCCGCCAGCTCTCCTGTTGCGACCCAAGCCATGCCTCCCTGTAAGATGGGATATTGAATGTTAAGTAAATTACAAATTCGTGTCGGCATCTTCACTAATCATAAACATCCTTCCCCTGATTACCAGCGAAATAAATTAGCCCCCCAGGTAAGACCTGCCCCGAAAGCTACCAAGGCTACTATATCTCCCCTTTTAATCCTACCATCATTAACTGCCTCTGACAGTGCCACTGGTATGGAGGCCGCAGACATGTTCCCATAACGATTGATATTGACAATAACCTGTTCTTTTTTTAAATTCGCTCTTTTTCTTACCGCCTCAATGATTCTCAGATTAGCCTGGTGCGGCACCACAAAATCCACGTCTTCTAGGGTGAGTTGAGCCTGGTCTAGAACTCGCTGTAAAGATTCACCCATTTTGCGTACAGCAAGTTTAAAAATTTCCATGCCAGCCATAGTGGCAAAATGCTGCCCTTTTTCTAGCGTCTCCAAGGAGGGGGGCAATCGACTCCCTCCAGCAGGAACTTTCAAGTAATCCCTAAGGGCACCATCACTTCCCATATAAGAAGCCAGTAGACCCTCTCCCGGTGCAGCAGCTTGAAGTAAAGCCACCCCGCCTCCATCCCCAAAGAGAATACAAGTATTTCTGTCTTTCCAATTTACAAAATCGGAAAGAACCTCCGCCCCGGCAATTAAAACATTTTTATAGACACCGCTCTGTATAAACTGACTGCCTACAGTCAAAGCATAAAGAAAGCCACTACATGCAGCTACTAGGTCAAAGGCTACGGCATTGGAGGCTTTTAACTCTGCCTGCACCACAGAAGCTGTTGCTGGCAGGTGAGTATCTGGCGTTATTGTCGCTATGATTATTAAATCTATTTCTTCCGGAGAGACCTCTGCCCGAGACAGAGCCTGGCGAGCAGCTTTAACGACAAAATCAGACGTCGCTTCATCCTTCGCCGCAATACGCCTTTCCTCAATCCCCGTTCTAGAAACAATCCACTCGTTACTGGTATCTACCATTTTTTCTAAGTCAGCATTCGTCAACACCTTCTCGGGCACATAGTGTCCCATCGCTGCAATTCTAACTCCTCTGGGTAACAAAACTATCAACTCCCTTTTAAAGAATTTTCCCTGTCCTCTGTAAAATAGTTTTCCATTTCTGTAAAACAGCACCTTTTGATAAAACTATAGGCCTGCCTTAAAATAGCATTTTTAATAGCATAAGCGTGAGATGAGCCGTGTGCTTTAATGACTAGACCATTAATTCCTAAAAAAGGTGCCCCACCGTATTCAGAATAATTCAGATGCTTTTGTAAGTTTTTAAAGCTTGGTTTAAGTAACATCCCACCCAAATTACCACGCCAGCTAGAAGCTATCTCTTTTTTGAGAAAGAAAAATATTTCTTCGGCTAAACCTTCCATGCCTTTTAGTAATATATTTCCTGTGAACCCATCACAAACAATAACATCAGCAACTCCTTGCGTTACATCTCTGGCCTCAATGTTGCCGACAAATTCTTCCATGTGCTCCAAAGCCTTATATGCTTTTTTAACTTGCTCATTACCTTTGACCACCTCTGTACCTACATTTAAGAGGGCCAAGCGGCATTTGTTCTTTCCTAGAACCAGCCGGCTATATGCTTTGCCCAAGAGTGCAAACTGCACTAAATGTTCTACCTTGGCATCCATATTAGCACCAGCATCCAGCAAGACAGCAGGACCATTTTTTTCCGTAGGCACAATAGCAGCTAACGCCGGACGTTTTATACCCTGCATACGACCTAAAATAAATAATCCGCCGGCCAACAAAGCGCCTGTATTACCAGCACTAATAACAGCACTAGCCTCACCGTCTCTGACGGCATTTATAGCCTTGACCATGGAAGAATCCTTTTTACGCCTCAAAGCTAAAGCCGGCTGCATTTCGTTGTCAATAATTTCCTCTGCATGCAATATGCTTATTCTATTTTCAGGAAATTGATATTTATCAAGTTCGATACGAATAATATCTCTATGTCCAGCTAAAATTATAAAGAGGTCTTCCTTTTCCTGCAAGGCAAGTACAGCACCTTTTATAGTCTCAATAGGAGCATAGTCTCCTCCCATGGCATCGAGAACAATATGTACCATTTAACGTCCTCCTGAAATGTTTCCTTCTGCAAATTTACCTGATATATGAAAACCCTCCTGCCCGAAAAAAGGATTTTTATGACCTTCAATCTTGCAGGAGCGTTCTATAGATACTATTATTATCGCTAACTAGTTTTTATAACTTCTTTTCCTTTATAATACCCACAACTTAAGCAAACCCTATGAGGCAACTTTTTCTCATGACATTGAGAACACTCTACCAACCCCGGAACAGTTAACTTCCAATGAGTTCTCCGCTTGTCCCGTCTTGCTTTTGAAGTTCTTCTTTTTGGTACCGCCACTTACTAAAACACCTCCCACCTTTAATCTTTACTCTTTAACCTCTAACCTTTAACAGGGATAGGTAATTATCTGTCAAACAGCTAGCATTTATTATATATAGAGTCTCTATTTTTGTCAAGGAATCTGCTCCTCAAAAAATGGAGGGATTTGCAAGATTTAAGAGACAGGAAGGAAAACCTTCTTGTTTGTTAGAACATACACTTATACAGCTGAAGGCAGCTAACCTACATTATCAGCCTGCCTGTGCGTTGCACGCAGACAGGTAAGTATTCGGAAAAGGATTTGAACCTCGCCCTCGTTACCTCGGACTCTCGTCACTCAACCCTGAACCTTGAACCTTCGTAACTCCTGTAAACTGTAAACTGTAAACCGTAAACTAATAACTAATAACTAATAACTAATAAAGGAGATCAACTTGTGAATATTATAGGACTAGTCGTAGAATATAATCCTTTTCATAACGGTCACCTGTATCACCTTAAGGAAGCTAAGAAAACTTTGCCGGGTAAAACCGCAATCGTCTGCGTTATGAGTGGAAACTGGGTGCAGCGAGGAGAACCTGCTCTCCTTGATAAATGGGCGCGCACAGCCATGGCCTTGCAAGGGGGGGCAGATCTGGTTCTGGAACTGCCTACTGCCTTTGCTCTGCAAAGTGCTGAAAATTTTGCTCTAGGGGCTGTGCAAACTCTAGCTGGCACGGGCGTGGTCTCTCACCTCTGCTTCGGCAGTGAGGCAGGAGAGATCTCTATACTGCAAGAAATTGCTTCACTTCTACTGGAAGAACCACCATTATTTAAAGAAAAATTAAGACTGCTTCTAAATGAAGGTCACTCTTATCCTGCCGCCCTGTCTCAGGCAGCATCTCTTGTTCTTGCTAATCATAAAATCACAAAGACAATAAAAACCCCCAATAACATTTTAGGGATAGAGTATCTAAAAAATATTTCAAAGATGAATTCTAAAATCATTCCTTTTACTATCCCTAGAAAAGGGGCTAGCTACCATTCTTTACATATGGAAGGTGATATTTCCAGTGCCACAGCCATACGAAAAGGACTACAAGAGAACGATCTCTCCTTTGTCTCCCCTTCCCTGCCGTCAAGCAGCACAGCTATTATAAAAAAAGAAATTGCAGCAGGGAAAGCCCCCATTTTCCCGGCAGCATTAAATTCTTCTCTGATGGCTCTTTTGCGCAGATCCTCTCTGGAGGATTTATATCAACTGCCGGGCATGGAACCGGGTCTACCAGAAAGATTTTATAAAATATGCCGTTCTGTCAATACTGTCAAAGAAGTCCTTGAGACTGTCGCTACCAGGCGCTATACCAGACCACGTCTGCAGCGCATCCTGAGTTGCCTTTTTTTAAATATCAGCAACCTAGATTTAATCTCTTATAATGCCAGCGGCCCCAGATATCTGCGTGTCCTAGGTTTTTCTCCCACCGGACAGAAAATTTTGCATAAAATTAAGAAAATCAGCCCTGTCCCGCTGGTAACAAGTCCCGCAAAATATTTCAGATATCAGCAAGATAAAACTGGATACAAAATGCTCGACCTAGACATAAAAGCTGCTGACCTATATAGACTTCTCTATCCAGATGTCTCTGCCGGGAAAGAGGGGGAGGAATTCTCACGTTCTCCACTTAGAGTTAAGAAGGAAAACTGAGACTAAAATATATATCTACCTATAAAATAATCCTTGTACTCAGCACCCTATACAAAACTATCAAAAACTGCAAAAATATAACTTTAATCTCTCTATTGTTTCATCAGAAAATCAAAAACTTCTTGCAGCGTATTCACTTCGACAACCTCTATCTTCCGGGCTGTCTCCTGTGCTTCCGGAAAGTTTTTTGTAGGTACTAGAAAAATTTCGGCACCGCCATTCTCAGCGGCTATTACTTTTTGTTTTACTCCTCCTATAGGACCTATCTCTCCGTTTAAGTTCACTGTGCCAGTTCCGGCAATTTTTCTACCCCGAGTGATATCTTCAGGTTCAAGCTGGTTAAATATTTCCAAAACAAACATCATACCAGCAGAAGGACCAGTAATTTTCCCGGCATCAATATTTATTTCTACCGGTAATTGCGGCTCCCAGTTTAGAGTTTGCACTAAAATACGCAAGGCTGCTTTATCCTCGTCAACCGGATGAGAAGCCGTTTTTATGTTCTCCGTATGTTTTGTACCCTCCCGATAGAAAATTACCTCCACAAAATCCCCTTGCCTTCTCTTTTGGATAATATCTATCAGCTCTTCTGTTATATGCACCTCTGTACCATCTATTGCCTTGATTATATCTGCAGCTTGAAGTATGTTTACTGCCGGGCTGTCTTTTAATACTTCTCTAATCACTACTCCATCGCTTTCAACTGGTACTTCATGACCAGCCCATCGCAAAGCCACAGTTTTGGCCAGGACCTGACTTTCTTCCATCCAGAGGCGCATCAACTCATTATATTCTTGGCGATCCATCTCCGGCGGAATAACTCTTGTTCTTGGAACTAGGTCAACTGAAGGGTGAACAAGAGCATAAACAAACAAAGGGAGATTAGCTCTTTGCTGCGAAATTGTTACCAAAAAAAAAGCTCCTTCGTTTTCGGCTTGGGCATTATCTACCTGCACAAGTTCTTGCAAATCCTGCACCGTGCCCGGAAGAACTAGATAGTAATCGGGTTTAATCAAAAAACTGGCTGCTATAAGTAAAACAGCAGCAAAAATAGATATTTTTACTCTTTTATTAAGCATATTTTAATTGTTCCTTTCCAGTAAATTTTTAATAGCAGGTATTACTTGTCGAGTAGCCTCTGCACCAATAGTAGCCGCTTCTTCAACTCTATGAAACTGACTTGCCCCAATTCCTCTTAAATAAGGTCTGATCAAAATATCAGCATCAATAATAGTGTGCTTCTGTATTTCATGTGCCATTATATCAATAGATTGACTAATGACATCAATGATATTGTTCGCCTTTTTCATGCCCAAATATATACCTGTATCTACAGCAACAACGATATCTGCTCCCATTTCCCTGACAATATTTACAGGAACCCTGTTTAAAACTCCACCATCTACCAACAAACGCTCCTGCCACTCTACAGGGGCAAATATCCCTGGTATGGATATACTTGCCCTTACCGCCTCTCCTACCCTGCCTTCATCTATAGTAATGCTTTCGCCGCTGTATAAATCTGTTGCACTGACAGCAAAAGGTATTTTTAAATCACTAAAATTACGCTCCCTGAGTAAAAAACTAATTATCTTGAGAATCTTGTCCCCTGCTAGCAGCCCCATTCTGGGGACAGTCAAATCTAACCAAAGCCTTTTGTCCAAGCGTTTTGCCAAACGTTCAATCATTTTTATGCTTATGCCGTTAGCATAAAAAGCTCCTATAAGGCTGCCCATACTGGTGCCTGCCAGAAAATCTACCGAAATGTTATTTTCTTCCAGAACCTGCAGCACACCTATATGAGCTAATCCTCGGGCAGAACCTCCTCCCAGAGCTAGGCCAAGAGTAACTCTCTGTTTTTGTTTTTTACTATTCATACAGTCATATTCCCCTGTTTTTAACTAATATATATTTACTATGAATAGATCATTTATTTTTCTGCTTATATTTATATTTCTCTACATTGTTATTAGAAAAGTCATCAAAAAAAACATGAACTTCAAAAATTCCGAGGTAGCCTACAGCTATATTTTAGGAATTGTTGCCTCCGGGCTTACTTTTTGCATGGTTCTCTATCCGGAAGAAGCTTTTTCAGCTGCGCTTAAAGGGTTAGATGTCTGGTGGAATATCGTATTTCCTGCCTTACTGCCTTTTTTTATCGGTTCTGAAATCTTGATGGGACTGGGAGTAGTTCATTTTATGGGAGTTTTACTGGAACCATTGATGCGCCCGTTATTCAGGATTCCCGGGGCTGGTTCCTTTGCTGTTGCTATGGGTTTGGCTTCAGGATTCCCTATCGGTGCAAT
>CAZLTH010000084.1:0-7284 GCA_964562355.1 uncultured Syntrophomonadaceae bacterium
AAGAGATAAGAGCCGAAAAAGGACTTTCCATAAGCGAACTGTACATGGAGGTGTTTAAAAGTGCTGAGGCTACTTAGACATGAGTTGCTTGATGAGGATGGCGTAGCAGGTGTGCTGGTTTTTGGGACACTGTGTCTAATAATTTTACGCCTGCTGCGAAGCTTTGTTCTCCCGCTCCTGCCAGTTGAGGGCAATAGACTTTGGAATTTTATTGTTTTTGCAGCAGATCCATTACCACATCTGCTTGCTGTGGCTACGCTTTTTCTCATCATAATTGGCTGTGTGTGGGGGTTGATAGAAAAAGAAAGAAGTTATTTGTTGTTTACGCTTCCACAGCCAGCTTATAAGATAATGTCGGCAAAATTACTGGGTACTTTGCCTCTGTGGATTATGTCGGTTATTTTTATAATCTCCTATTTCCCGCAGGGACTGGCAGAAATTAGCCGGCTATTTCCCGGTACCGCCATTTATATTGTTATTTTAAATGGGACGGTAGTAGTTTATACTTTTGTTATAGTTGCCTTCTTTGGGGAGGTGTTACGGAGAAAGATATTATCCTTACGATATCATAAATGGTATTATAGACAACTTTGGTGGCTAAAATTTATCGGAATTGGTGGTGGCGTTGTTCTTTTTCGGAGATACTTATGGTTGTTTTTGTCTCAATCTTTTTTTTCGGCGGAGATGCTGTTGCTCGTAGCTGTGAACATAATTTTATTTTTTGTCACAGCTTACTTGTTGGAGAACAAGGTAGACATTTGGGAATGAAAGGGGGATTGGCAATCAGAAAATAATGGTCATGGGGTGTAGCGCAGGGAAATTACTACAAATAATAAAGGAGGATAAATGAAATGCGAACAAACAGAGGAAAGATGGGTTTTTTGGTTTTAGTGTTGGCGATGTTGATGCTAACTTTTAGTGGGTGCACTGGAGCAACAGGTACAACCGAAGAAGAGCTGGTGCGAGAAGTCTTGGAGGTACATGCTGGGATGGAGTCAGTTCGTTATGAGATGGAAATGACAGTAGAAACAGAAGCTATGGGCAAAACAACTATTGTGGACATGACTGGTGGAGGTGTGATTGACTTTGTAGATGAAAGAATGAGTATGACAATGAATACAGCCACCTTGGTAGAAGACGAAGAAATGGAAATGAAGATGGAGATGTATTTTGTTGATGGGTTTATGTACACAAAGATGGACATACCAGATGTCCCGGCAACGTGGATGAAGATGGAATCTCCTATGGGAATTCAAACGAGTTCCGCCGAACAAATGATCAGGTTACTAGAAACATCAGAAGTTGAAATTATCGGCGGGGAAGAAGTTAGAGGTATTAATACTTATAAAATCAAGTTAATACCTGATGCGCAAGTGCTTTTTGAAATAGTAATGGAACAAATGGGTATGCCTACGGAAGAAGTACCCCCACCACGTGGAGATGAAGAAGTGTTTACTGACATAACAATCAAGCAATGGATTGCGCAGGATACATTTTTACCAATGAAAGAGTCTATGGAAATGACAATGACGATTCTTGGTATGCCGATGGCATTAACATCTACTATGCACTACTATGACCACAACGAACCAATAACTATTGAATTACCACCGGAGGCAGCAGATGCTAAATGTCCGGTGGCAATGTTTGAAGACATGGAAATGCCAACGTTTGAAGAGTATATGTCAGGAGCTATAATTCCTGCGGAGTTAGCAGAAGCAGATATGGAAAGATTAGAAGAGCTGTATAACAAGACTATAGCAGAACCAGAAAACAAGGAAGCATGGAACCAGTTTTGGGACCTAAAAGAAGAATTGAAGATTGAGTGGTAGGTGAGAAAAAGTATGAACTGAGCATCGTTCGCAGGAACTTGCAATCAGATGAGGTGGGATGAGAGCTGCAAGATTGCTGAGTGGATAAGTAGGGAGGAAATATGATTAGGACGGGTACCCCTTACTTATCCACTTGCTTGCCTGCTTATTCACGGAGTTCGTTTACCCTCAGCACGAGCAAGAGGGTGAGTAAGACGAAGAGCATGTGGAAGAAGAGTTTAAAATGACTGTAGTAGCAACAGCGCTGATAATTGCCATTTGCACAGCGGCAGCCACGGCTGCATCGACAGACGAAACGGCATCAGAAACAGTTTCGCTAACCAGGCACTCTTCTGCAATTACTTTTGCTCGTTCGGTAGCACGCTTAAGCTCCTCATGAGAGAACAATTCAGCCATAAGGTCACATGCTGTTACTAGGCTGATTAGCATAGCTACTTGTGGGGAAGGAGTCTGAGTATAAAGAAGGGCAGCACGAATTTGTTCTCGTATTTCTTCCTCTACTTCAGATCGTTGTAGTGGGTGCTGTGTGACTGGAATAACCCACAGAATTCGACGTTCTTCTTTGCGAAGAATACCTTCTTGAACAAGTCGATCCAGTAATCGTTCCTGTAGATTTTTAATGCCGGTGCTGAGGGCGCTTACCCAGTGTTCAGCATTCTTGTCCTTTTTAGATTGTTTTATTATGTGTAGTGCTTCATCAACGATATCGTTTCCTGTAGGAGTAGTGTCAGATACCAGTAAATTTTCCTCTTTTACATACAGTTTTTTATTGAACGTAAGCTCCATGAGAAGAGCACCGGAAAGTCCATATAACAGCGAAGTAGACGCAGAGGGCAAAACAGTTCCTTTCTCATCGTGCAATGCCAATAACAGCAGTTTTTCTGCAATGGTAAGCATATTTTGTGTTACCTCCATTCTAAAAATTATGAAATCTTGTATTTTATTGTATATAGTTAGCCAACGCCTGTCAAGCAGGCAAGTGGCGCAGTCCACGGCAGATTCGTGAAACCATTTTATAATTCACTATTTGCACGTTTAAGATTTGATTTCAGAGGGTGTTATTGACTCGTTGACAAAGGATGGGTTTTGGTCTATGTCAGTATAAGTAGGTCGAAGCTCCTTTGTACATGAAATATGTTGGGGAGGTGTTTAAGGATGCTGAAGTTACTTAGGTGGGAGTGGGAGGTAAGACTTAAAGAGCTCTTGATTCCATGGATATTGCTGTTAATACTTATATATATCGTTAAGCAAGATATCCTACCGGATCTCTTGCTTGGTGTTATTGCCAGGTTTGCTCCAGCAATCGAAAAGGAGGATACCCTCCCTCAGTTAACTGCTACCATCTCTTTGCTTTCTTTTTACATGTGTGTTGTTGAGTTAGGTTTGGGTAGGGGTAGGAAATCAGGCTTGTGGGAAATGCTGGTGAAAGGTGACTATTTCTTGTTTATAGTACCAGAGCCTGCCTATAAAATACTGATGGTAGACCTTTTAGTCTGGCTCCCTTTCCTGTCAATATATCTTCTCTCCGTTGACACCATGATAGCTGTGGACCCCCATTGGTGGTTTTTTCTGCCAAGCATTTATGCAGGTGTTATGTTTGTGATATTTTCAGTTGTGTTTCAAAAAACTGTAGCAGTAGGGATGTGGTATGGAGGGGCTTGGTATATTATTGTGGGTCTGTTTTTTGTTAGCCTTATTCGTCCTGTTTCACCCTTCTTTATAGTAGTGCCTGAGTGCCCGGTGCGTTACCTAGGTGCTGTTCCGATGACGAATCTCTTAATACCATTGCTAATTGCTGTAGGCACGGTTTTATTTTTCATCTCAGCTTACCTGTTGGAAAACAAGATAGATATCTGGGAGTGAAAGAGAAGGGGGCAAAAGGTGTCTTTTTTTGACGGTAAGTCTTTTCAGCCAAACTAAACTCGGGGTTGACAGAGGGAAGATAATTACTGTTCCAAAAAATATTTATGTGAGGAGAATGAAAAATGAGTGTTGTATTGGAAGTAAAAAATCTGGAGAAAAAATATGCCAAGAAAACGGCTTTAAAGGGGATTAGCTTGGAGCTTGCAGCAGGCAAAATATATGGGCTGTTAGGTCCGAACGGCAGTGGTAAAACTACTTTGCTGAAAGTTTGTGCCGCTCTTCTAAAAAATTATTCCGGCGAGGTTTTGATAGGCGGTAATAAGCCGGGCTTAAAGACAAAGGCGATAGTTTTATATTTGCCGGATAAAGATTATCTGTATGATTGGATGACCGTTAAAGATGCCGTGAGATACTTTACTGATTTTTACCAGGATTTTGTGCCGGAAAGAGCAAAAGAGCTACTTGACTTTATGGAGCTAAAAGATGATGATAGCATCAAGACTCTTTCTAAAGGAATGAGAGCCCGGGTGAAGATATCACTGGTGCTAGCTAGGAAGGCAAAACTCTACCTGCTTGACGAGCCCTTTGCCGGGATAGATGCAGTTACAATAGAGAAGCTGCTAGAGATTATCTTGCAAGCTTTCTCCCCTAGTAGCACGATGCTTCTGACCACCCATCACATGACCTACGTAGAAAGTTTGTTGGAAGATATAATTTTGCTCAACAAAGGCGAGATTGTTTTTACAGGCAGTGCCGAAGAGATAAGAGCCGAAAAAGGACTTTCCATAAGCGAACTGTACATGGAGGTGTTCAAAGATGTTGAATCTACTTAAATGGGAATGGGAGACAAAACTTAAAAAGGCTTTGATGCTGGGGATACCAGCAGCAATAGTTTTATATCTAATTTGGCGAGTTCTTCAAGGATACAGGTGTGCTGGTTATGACTTTTGTCATCACACGACTGATAACATAATAGAGATGAAAGGCATGCTTTATTACTTAATCAACACTATAGCGGGTCGTCTTAGTATTCTGCGTACAGTAGCTCTTGTAGCGAGTTGGGTATGTGTTTTTCTCTTAGTGCAAACAGTAGTATCTATTATGTGGGATAACTGGGGTAACAAGGAGATGAGATGGCGCTACCTATTGTTTACAATTCCGGTGTCTAACTCTAAAATATTGGCGGCAAAACTTTTAGCTAGTCTACCTTTGCTTCTAATAATTGCTGTTATTTCCGGGTTATTCACACTACTTACATGGTGGGGTTTTGTGCTACTTTTTTGTACAATTATCATGCTTATATTTTTTTCAGGTGTGCTTAGAGAAACAGTACTGGCAGGAAAATGGTACAAGGAATGGTTGATTGCAATTGGGTGGATTGCTGCTGTTGGTATTATTGTTGCCTCTGCTGCGCTCCGCATGTTAAAAAATTTCATACGACATACTGAGCCTATATACTCTGTATACTCTGCATACCCTGTATCTCCCGTACCTCCTGCTTATTATATATTGTCAATACTGTTCTGGATTGGTGTGCACGCAGTGCTGTTTTTTGTCTCGGTTTACTTATTGGAGAACAAGTTAGATATTTGGGAATAAAAGGGATTAAGTTAAGCATCACTCCTAGAGAGCTTGCAATCCACTTTCCCTTGCTTGCCTGGTGGCAGTTTCTATTAATCTTTTGTACAGTTACTATGTTTAGATTTTTTGAGCTTGCACTTGAAAAAACAATATCAGCAGGGAAGTGGTATAAAAATGGGCTGGTTGTGTTGTTTTCTTGGTATTGGACTGTTATTGCTTTTGCATGGACGTCTGTTCTTGATATAGAGATTTTTCCCTTAACAGAACATCCCATCTTTTTTTTAATAGGTGTAAGCATTGCTTTGTTTTTGGGCGCAGTTTACTTGCTGGAAAATAGGCTGGATATTGAGGAATAAAGGAGGAGAATGAAATGAGAACAAACATGGGGAAAATGTTTGCTGTAGTTTTGGTGTTGGTGATGATGTTAACTTTTGGCAGTTGTGCAGATAGAGTGGATTTAACTCCAGAGGAATTGGTGGTCGACTAGCTCCGGAATACGCACCATATAACAAGATTGTAGCAGACCCGGGAGATGATGAAGAGTGGGAACAGTTTTATCAAGAGAGGGTAAGTGAGCAAGTGGGAACGAACCACGACGGGGGAAATCCGATCTTTATGGTGAAATTTTAGAAAGTTTTTAAGTAACTACTCAGGCACAGAGGGGCAAAGAGCCTGCCCCATTCGACTTACGCTCAGGGCAGGCTCTGAGCGTAGTCGAATGGGCACAAAGGCACATAGTTACCTTGCCTGTTTCGCGCTTAACTTCCTGATTAAGCTACTAAATAGAAACGTAGATACTCATTTAGTCGAATTTCGCCCATAACCTTCCGCCATGTTGCTGGTAATTGAAGGGGATTTAAAAACTACTTGATTAGCTTGGTGGTTTTACTAGGAGTGGCGTGGTTATCATATTCATTGTTAGATACCGGGTTGTAGCCAAAACCGCAGTGGGCTCCATTGGGGTGATTCCTCGTGACAACATCTAGCCTAAAATACCTTAGTGTTTCACTTGCTTGACGCAGAGCTACTGTCTACAGATTAAAAAAGGAGATAAAAAAAACCGAATTGTGCCCGAGATATTGCTAGGAGGTGTTTAAAGGTGCTGAAATTAATCAAGTATGAACTTCTTGAGGAGCGTGTCCTAAAAGGCATATTGATTTTGCTGGGAATATTGTGGTTAATGATCTCAGGTCCACTTCTAACTCCTTTTCTTGAAGCAGACGCCGCCGGTAGTGCTATTCTTGCGGTAGTTCTGGCATTTTCCCTGGTGCTTTACCTTGCTTTGCTTATGTTTTTTTCCGTCATAATTTCGCTTACCTGGGAGTTGCTGGAGGGGAAAAGAAGTTATTTATTATTTACACTTCCACAGCCCGTTTCTAAGATAATGCTTGCAAAACTATTGAGTACTTTGCCTCTGTGGGTGATGACAGTTGCTTTCATGCTCTCTTTCATTTTTTCACTGGAGCCAGCAAGACTTGAACAACTATTTTCTGCTACTCTTATTTTAAAGTGGACGGTAATATTTTATACTTTTACTATGGTTATATTTTCCCTTGGAGTGTTACTAAGAAAGATATTACCTACGCGATATCATAAATGGTATCAAAGAAAATATCGCTGGATGCGGGTAACGGGTGGATTTGTTTTTTTGTGGCCATCCTTAGCATGGCTATTCTTCTACCGACCTTTTTCCTCGGCGGAGATATTGTTGCTAATAGGTTTGAGCACAGGTTTGTTTTTTGTCTCAGCGCACCTCTTGGAGAACGAGTTAGAGGTTTGGGAATAACGGCGCAGTACAAAAGACGATTAGTTCTTATGTAGGATGTGAATTGTCAAATGGAGTATAACAACAGAGAGCCAATATATTTGCAGATAGCAAACGATATTAAATATAAAATTGTTTTAGGTGCTTTAAAAAAGGGAGAAAAGTTGTTATCGGGCAGAGATATGGCTGAAAAAATGAAAGTAAATCCAAATACCATGGCCAGAGTCTACCAAGAGCTGGAAC
>CAZLTH010000085.1:0-7149 GCA_964562355.1 uncultured Syntrophomonadaceae bacterium
TGAAAGGGTCGAACTGGAGCTTGCCTTCAGTAACCAGCCACTTCGAGAATGCTTTGACCACCACTGCATTTTGTCTTGGGGTTCGGTTGCTATTTCCCTTTGCCTGCAAGTGGGCAATGTAAGCTCTAAGGTCGTTGGCGGATACCGCCTCAAAGTGCGCCTTCCCTTGCTCAGCGCACCAGTTAGCGAAGCGGTTAAGCCTTGCTTTATACACCTTTAGCGTGCATATTGCTTTTCCCTCAACACCTTGGGCTGCCAAGTATTCTTCAATTGCTTTGTCTATCCTATTCATTTCAGCTCTCCCCTTTTTATTCAAATTGCACCCACATTCATTGCCCCAATTTCAGAGAAAGTCAAGAAGCCAAGCCCTAAATATTGTAAATTCGTGTAAAAAAGTGCTAAAATTTGGCAGAGAGGGCATCAGAGGTGAGAGCATGGCGATAGAGCAGGAGTGGTTTACGGTAGACGAAGCTGCTGAATACTTGCGGCTATCCAAGCGCACTATCTATAAGCTCTGCGAAGAGGGCCGACTGGTAGGATATCGGACTGGTAATAGGCGCCATCGTCGTTTCCGCAGAGAAGAATTGGATAGGGTAATGAAAAGAGATATAGAAGGCGAAACTGAAGGATTGTTGGCTTTGACTTCATTAACTGACCCGGTGCTGGCCGAAATCTGGAACAATGATAAGGATGCGGCCTATGACCGAATATAACCGAGGAGATGTAGTCCTCGTTAGCTTTGTCTTCCCCGATGAAACTGGGGTGAGGCGACGCCCTGCAGTTATAGTTAGTTCTGAGGCTTATCACCGGGGGCGACAAGAAGCCATTATTGCAGCTATAACGAGTAGAACTGACCGAGTACTAGTCGGGGATCACCTAATCCGTAGTTGGCGAGAAGCTGGGTTGCTTTTCCCCTCAGTCGCAACTGGCATCATAAGGACTATAAAGCACAGCATGATAGCAAGGAAACTAGGAACCATGCCGGTGAGTGACATGCAAGCCATAGATAGCAACCTGCGTCTCGTAATAGGGTTAAGCTAGAGTAGAGGATTATTAGCAAACATGAATAGCATACAAGAGCTCAATACAATTAATGCAGAAAAGATTATAGAGTCATTTCGACAAGGCACTGTGCCAACGCAGTACCTGGAACTGTACTCGGTCGGGCGCGAGCGCTGGCTGGAATCAGTATATCGGGATCTTGATTTCGTAGCGCGAGGAGGCTCAAAGGTACGCTTCTTATCTGCGCCGTACGGTGGTGGCAAAACCCATTTTCTCATGTTAGTTAAGGCGCGTGCTCTTTCTGCAAATGTTTTAGTCTCATATGTAGAACTTCACTCCCGAGAGGCGCCATTCGATAGATTTGAGGTCATTTTCCCCAAAGTCATGCGTGGGGTGACTCTACCTGATGGACACGGAGTCGAACATATGCTAGAGGATTGGGCCAGGGGATTCCCATACTACAGTTCACAAGAGGTCGAGGCTAACCTTCGCGAAATAGCACCGTCGTTGGATTTCAGAGCAGCTTTGCGTGCGTGTCTGCAATATGCCAACACAGACTCTCCAGATCATCGGATGAGGATGCAAGCAATAGTAGCCTGGCTACAAGGTTACCGCGTTACCTCCGAACTGAAGACAACAGGAATACGTTCCAACGTCACCATTGCGAATGTCAGTGAAATACTGGGCTCCTTCTTGCGGTTTGTCAGGGCCAGTGGATACGCGGGTCTTGTGCTGCTCCTTGATGAAGCAGAGGCTATCACATCACTAGCTCAATCTCGTAAACGTGACGAGGCCAACCAGAATATACGGAAGTTGCTCGACAACGCTGACGAGCATTCAGGTCTCTATGTCTTGTTTGCCACAACTCCAAGGTTTCTAACAGATCCTGACAATGGGGCGCAATCTTACCCTGCTCTCTGGACCAGGATCAAGGATGTAATCGGTGGTGGACTCCAGCAAGCTAGCTCAAGATCAACGGTCATTGTCTTGCCACCTTTTGATCGCAGCGCTTTGGAAGACTTAGCTTCACGCATTGTGGATACCCATTCGCGCGCCTATGAATGGGATGCATCAGGCTACTGCGATGAGGCAGCCGTCCGCAAGTATGTCTCTGTTTTTCTTCAAAGGGGCGATCCTCGCATGGTGAGGGCTTTCATTAGAGCTCTGGTATATGTTCTGGATGTCATGGAAGAAAGGCGTGAGGTATCAATACTTGAAGACACATTGGACACGCTGGAACTTGAGACTGAAGAGTAGGTGAGTAGTGGTCCATATGAGCAGAATAGGGGATAATCCGAAGTTAAAAGCAGTGCTTGACAAGGCACGAAGTCGTCCTAAGTTGCCATGCGCGAGCGATGTGCCTAGGGGGACAGCACTAGCTTTGGTTGAATCGTGCCGCCAAGGAACGGCCCCCATTCAAGGAGCCCTCGTTCTCGCAGTTGGACGAGAGGATCTGATTGACTCTATGAAGCACGATCTGTCGCATGTAGCGGGTCGTGGTTCCTGTTTGCGGGTCATCAATGGGGTGTTTGGTATGGGTAAGACCCTCACGCTGAGAGTTCTTCAGGAATATGCTCACACAGAGGGATTTGCCACCAGTTTTCTGACGCTTTCTTCCCGAGAATGCCCTATGGATGACCTTCCAGCTATCTATCGTCACATAGTCAAAGGCATCAGAGTTGCCGGCTGTCTAGATAGGCCCGCTCTAGAGCACATCCTCGAGGATTGGGCGAGAAAAGTCAAAGAGGATGCGATGAGACGAAGGCTTATCCCGTGGGCTCTCGGCGAATTAGATACGTGTTTCAAAGGTGCATTGACTCAGTACTATGAAGGTGTGCAGTTCGGAAAACCGGAGAAGACAGACTTGGCTCTACGGTGGTTTCGCGGTGAAACCACAGTCATCGATGCTAGGCGACTAGGGTTAGACTCTAATGTGTCTTCGGAGAACGCGCTTGAGATGCTGGGCAACCTGACTAGAATGCTTCGCTTTACAGGCGTTAAGGGATTGGTTACGCTGCTTGACGAGTCAGACGCCATACCTTCTCTTCCCAGTGCTGCAAGAAGGGAAGCGGCATATGCCAATCTGCTCAGCTTGGCTCGTGCGGCCTCTAGTACCCCGTATTCATACTTTGTATATGCAACGACTCCGGCCTTTTTCGATAGCATCCCACCAGGGTTTAACGAAGCTCTCAAGAATGTTACTACTCTAAAGCAGTTGACAAACAGAGAACTAACTGAGCTCGCTCAGGAGATTCGAGATTTGCATTTTCAAGCGCATGGATGGAGAAGTGACGACCTCGGTGAGTCGTCCTTGCGGCGTTTTGTCCGGACCTGCATGTCCAATTCAATTGAGACTCCCAGGGCCTTTGTGCGAACCCTAGTGGCTGCGCTGGACGTTTGCGAGGAAAAGAGAGAACTCACTCTAGACCATGTTGTGCGCGTATTAAGCTAGCATGAGATGGGAAGAAAGATTCGTAACCGTGGTTCGAGAAGGAGGCCATTCCTTGTTCTTTGAAAGATTCATGGAAGCCGTTGAGGTTACAAGCCTAGTAATTGTTTCTCCCTGGATACAAAGCCTTGATGGGGAGCCCATCTCGCTGAAGGATATACTCTGGTCAATCGAGAAGAGGAAAGTCCCTGCGACTGTCATCATGCGCAGCCCCACGAAGGAGCCCCTGAACCGAGATGCAGCTGAACTGTTTGAGGGTTGCCCTTTTATAACCCTATACTATAACAACGACCTCCATGCTAAAATATATGTGTGTAGATGTCAGCCTTTCGGGTTTGCATTGTTAGGTTCTGCAAACCTGTCAGGACGAGCTACCAGAGCTCTCGAAGTTGGCCTACTTATAGAGGGCAAGGGGGCTGGTTGTGCTATCATTGAGGAACTCGAAATATTGGGTAAGGAAGACATCCCAAATAGGGCAGGGACCGAGCTCAGGCAACTGGCTCGGGCCCGGCCTCTTGCCTAGACTCCGATTGCGAAGATGGATAAGTCGAGAAAAGGAGGGGGAGAATGGAAATCAGAGACATGGAGTTGAAAGACTATTGCTGCCTGAACCGTCCTCGATTTAGGGTTGACCCACAGGCAGATGCTGAGTGGTTTTTCGGTAATAAGCAAGTAAGTGAGGAGCTACTGTCTCGGATTAGAAGTGACTTCGACATAAGAGGAGTTCCAAAATGCGGCCTTATCGGAAGGTTCGGCGAAGGGAAGACTCACACACTATTCCATATCAAGTACCTGTTTGATAAAGAGCCGGAGAACTACCCGGCAATATGTTTCTTCCTCGGCCTAGCACCTTATGATGAGCGGATACCTGACCTTGGCGGATGGAAATACATTCATGGTAAGATACTAGATGCAATGGGCGAGGGCTTTCTCAGGCAAATTGTCCAAGAGTTTGACCGTTTGCCGGAGAATAGAACCGCTGACTTGTCCGAAGAGATGAAGAAAACATTCACGTTTGGCGATGAGAACTTAAAAAGGTCTCTTGCCAATGTACTCTCAGGCTATTTTCTCAGGGAGACGAAGTCAACAATACCAGCATGGCAGTGGCTCAGGGGTTCAAAACTGGAGAAAGGTACTGCCGCTCAGGATCTGGCTGCCACAAAGGCGTTGGAAAACGCCGAGGACATGGTCAACGTTGTCCTAAATCTGGGCAACTTGGTCCGCCGGACGCAAGGCAAGGGTATCGTCTTCCTTATGGACGAGGCTCAGGATCTTAACAATGTTGACAAGAGACAGATAGAGATACATCATGCCTTCCTGCAACTGGCCTCTGACTACAACCAAGATGTCGGGTTCGTAATAGCCTATTTCGGTGCTGGGCAACAGGCTATTCCCAGAGTCATTGCTCAGCCAGATGACATCCTGTCCCGGCTGGGCGTTACTCGCCAGAACATAGACGAGGCCTTTATCAACCTTATGCGGCTCATAAATACGAAGGATGACCTGAGAAGTTTCATAAGCAATTTGCTTGAGGGTATTAAGGACGTGCCAAGAGCAGAGCAATTCGTCAATGAGGCAGGCTTGGCTAGCAAGGTTAGCGCGAAGAACCTGCCATTCACTGATGATGGGCTCGAGCGAGCGGTGGAGATACTGTATCAAAATGAACAGACGAGAAATCCTCGCATGATAATCAACGGGCTAGCGCGTGTCGCAGCTGCTACATACCACCAGGGGAAGGCAGCAAACCAGTATGTCATAGCAGATAGAGCCATCGTTGATTCCGTTATGCAACGTCTGTAACGGGAGTTTGAGTTAATGAAAAGGTACGGTTTGTTTCCGGAAATGAGGGCCGAGGGTGACTGGTGCCTTTGCGGTTCAGAATCTGGTGAGCCGAGGGAGTGGCTCTTCTTGGGGAGGTTAGCTGAATACGGGCGCCGCTACAATGTCAAGTTTGATGTCACTAGAGAAAAGGTCATAGCGGTTGTAGGAAAACGAGGACAAGGCAAATCATACACATTGGGATCGCTCATTGAGGGGCTGTGTACTTCGGATTCGGAGTCACCCATTGGCGTAACAACCAAGCAAAGAGGTGTGCTTCTCTTCGACACTCTGAACATCTTTCAATGGATGAATGTGCCTGTCTCTTCCGCTGAGCACCAATCAGCGGAAATGAAGAATCAAGCTGCCGTCCTTCGCTCTTGGGGCATTCCATCTGTGCCTCTCGATGTTGATGTTTGGATACCAGCAGGCTATCGGTATCGCCTATCATCAGCCATCTTCAAGGACTTATATCTCAATGTCCCTGATTTCTCTTTGGATGACTGGAGTTCCTTACTCGATTTGGACATTGTCCGCGACATCAAGGGGCAATACTTCACAGAAGTGTTTCAGAAGGTAGTAGACTTAGGATGGACTGATACGGAAGGAAGTTACCATCGCCCCAACAAGAATTACATGATATGGGATCTCATTGAGTGCATACAGAATGACGAAGACAATGAGCTATCCATCTACCGAGCAGATACGAGAAGGGCAGTTCTTCAGCAACTCCGAGCATATGAACGCCACCCTATTTTCTCAGGCTCCGGAACACCGCTGCCTCAATTGATTGCCCCGGGCCGTGTCTCGGTGGTTCTACTGAATAGCCTGCCTGAAGATTTACGCGGAGTGCTGGTATCTGTGATCGTCAGAAGGCTACTGCAAGAGCGAGCAGAAGCTTCGGAAGCGGTAAAAGACCTTCTCATCAATCCAGATTTGGACGAAGACCAGAGAAGGCAGAAAAGAGAGCTAGTAGCCAGTTCTGTACCGAAATCTTGGGTAGTGATCGATGAGGCCCAGAATGTCATCCCAGCTGGAAAGCGTACCTCCGCAACTGCAAGCTTGGTTAAATTTGTAAAGGAAGGCCGAAACTTCGGCCTTTCCTTTGTTGTAACCACTCAACAACCAAGGGCCCTAGATCCCAATGTGCTTTCCCAAGTTGAAACATTCATTGTTCACAAATTAGTCTCTCAGTCCGATATAGATTATATTCTCGATAACCTGAAGTCGCCTTTGCCCGCCGAGATCAAGGACAACAATGTCAACATATCGATAAGAGAGCTCATAAGGGACATAGGGGTTGGCCAAGCGGTCGTGTCGGACACGAACACGCCTCGATGCTTTGTCATGGAAGTGCGTCCGCGACTTAGTGCCCACGGAGGTTTCGAAGCATAAAGATGACTATCCGATGGCTTAGTCGTTCTAGGCTGTCTATGCAGCGCCTTGGTTTCTGCAAGGCAGTGTTGGCATTCTGCGAATTAGCGAGAACCCCTGCGCAAATGGCAGGTATACTACGCGCAAGACTTGAAGAGCAGAAGTTCTCCTTGCCACACGACGAAGCTCTTGCTAGCTGGCTTAAAGGCTTGAATAAGGCTAGTGAGTTGAACCCCGAGATTTCCGTAAGCCTGCAAAAGCTATATATCTACGGTCATCCCTCACGAAGTGGCTGGCTATCCCGCCTAGGTTTTAACGAATACGTGGAATACCTACCCCAGCGACTTGGTTTGGTGACAGGTTCATATGAGCCCACTGATATGGGTCTTGTTCTGTCTCAGGGCCTGATGTCAACAGAGCAGCGAGAAGCGTTCAATCGCCCTTCGACTTCCAATCCCTTATTCTTGGACCGCGGGGAGCAGGTATTCTTTCTCTACAACTTACTT
>CAZLTH010000086.1:0-4362 GCA_964562355.1 uncultured Syntrophomonadaceae bacterium
GCTTGGGCGGCAAAAGCCTCATTGGCTTCAATCAAGTCCAAATCAGCTACAGACAAGCCTGCCTTCTGCAAAGCCTTTCTGCTGGCAGGAATAGGTCCTGTTCCCATTATACGTGGGTCTACACCTGCAGAAGCATAACTCTTGATAATCGCCAAAGGCTTCAATCCCAACTCTTTTACTTTATCCAGAGACATGAGCAAAATGCAGGCAGCTCCATCATTGATGCCAGAAGCATTCCCGGCAGTAACAGTGCCTCCTTTTTTAAAAGCAGGCCGCAATTTACTTAAACCTTCCAACGTAGTGCCACGGCGAGGAAACTCATCGGTATCAAAAACAATTGGCTCTCCCTTGCGCTGCGGTATGACAACCGGCACTATTTCCTCTTTAAAGCGCTCAGCGTCAATAGCTTCAATTGCCCTAGTCTGACTGGTTAAGGCCAGCTCATCTTGATCTTCTCGTGTTACCTCGAAGTCAGCGGCCACGTTTTCTGCGGTGATGCCCATATGATAATCATTAAAGGCGCACCAAAGACCGTCTTTAATCATAGTATCTACTGCCTGACCATCTCCCATCCGCATACCCCAGCGAGCAGCATCCAAGGCATAGGGAGCCATGCTCATATTTTCCATACCACCTGTCAAAACTACCTCGGCATCTCCTGCTAAAATAGCCTGGACACCCAACATAATGGATTTAAGTCCGGAGGCACAAACCTTGTTGATAGTCAAAGCCGGCACTGTAATAGGCAGCCCTGCCTTTAATGCCGCTTGGCGTGCCGGATTCTGTCCCAGACCAGCCTGTAAAACATTCCCCAAAATAACCTCATCCACTTCTTCCGGTGCCACTCCAGCTCGCTCTAAAACCTCCTTGATCACCAGTGCTCCCAAGTCTACCGCTGGTGTTTTTTTAAGACTCCCTCCAAAGGATCCCACTGGTGTCCGCAGTGCCTGTACTACTGCTACTTTACGCATAAAACAACTTCACACCTTTCATTTTTCGTTTTACCTTCACCCCAACCCTTCCTGTCAAGCGTCAACTGACTCTTTCCCCCCACCTTTTTCACTTTTCACTTTTCACTTTTCACTTTTCACTTTTCCACGCTTATTCCTGCCTCTTCAAAAAGAGTGGTCGCTAAAGAATCCGGATAGAAAGAAAGTATAACTATCCGGGTTGTCCCGGTGTTGATAAGCATCTTGGCACAAACAACGCAGGGATGGGTAGTGCAATAAAGGGTCGCCCCTGCAATAGAAACACCATGCAACGCCGCTTGTAAAATAGCATTCTGCTCCGCATGCAAGCCGCGACATAATTCATGCCTTTCTCCCGAAGGGATTTTTTTTTGTTCCCGGATACAACCCGTTTCTGCGCAATGCTTAAGACCGGTAGGGGCGCCGTTGTAACCACTGGCCAAAAGACGATGATCTTTAACCAAAACAGCGCCAACTTGACGCCGGATACAGGTAGAACGACTGGCTGCCACCCTGGCCATCTCCAGAAAATATGTATCCCAATCCGGTCGAGTATTTGCTTTCACAACCAACACCTCTCTCCTCACCTTATCCACTCAGACGACCACAAGGGGTTATCCCTCCTTCTCAACCTAAAACCCAAAGCTTCGTCCCCCATCAACCTCCCAACTCAAAACCCAAAACCACGCCCCTCGTCCCTGTCCCCCGTCCAACCCATTCGACTTCCCGGAGCCTGTCCTGAGCGTAAGCCGAACGAGGCATGCCTCCAACTACCCCCGTTCCCCCAAACTACTGTTAACTGTTAACTGTTAACTGTTAACTGTTAACTGTTAACCAACTCCCATTACCCTCACTTCTCGTACAAAGGAAAAGCGCTAGTTAAAGCCGCCACCCTTTTACGCAGGCCTGCCTTGACTCTTTTATCATCAGAAGCGGCCAAGGTCTCTACAACCAATTTCGCTATTTCACGCATTTGTTCCTCCTGCATGCCCTGGGATGTAACCGCCGGAGTTCCCAGACGTATCCCGCTGGTAATCAAAGGACTCTCTGGGTCATAGGGTATAGCATTCTTGTTGACTGTTATGCCCACTTCCTCCAACCGGCGAACGGCTTCTTTCCCCGTCATCTTTTGGGAGCGCAAGTCTACAAGAACAATATGATTATCAGTACCACCAGAAACCAGTTCATAACCATGCTCCAAAAGCGCTTCAGCCAAAGCAATCGCATTTTTAATTATCTGACCTTGGTATTCCTTGAACTCAGGCTGCAGAGCCTCTTTGAAAGCCACCGCCTTAGCAGCAATTGTATGCATCAGAGGACCGCCCTGCAAGCCAGGGAAAATCGCCTTATCAATAGCCTTGGCAAATTCCTGGCGACATAAGATTAAACCACCACGAGGTCCTCGCAAGGTTTTATGCGTTGTGCCGGTAACAAAGTCTGCATAGGGGACAGGATTAGGGTGCAGCCCTGCTGCTATCAGTCCAGCTATATGAGCCATATCTACCATAAGATAAGCGCCAACTTCATCAGCAATCTCACGAAAGACAGCAAAATCAATTTTGCGTGGGTAAGAACTAGCACCAGCAATTATTAGCCGGGGTTGGCATTCTTTAGCTACCGCACGCACAGTATCATAATTTAAAAATCCACTATCCTTGTCCACCCCATAGCTATAGGCTTTAAAATACTTGCCGGAAATATTCGCCGGACTACCATGTGTCAGGTGTCCGCCGTGAGCCAAATTCATCCCCAGTATAACATCTCCCGGCTGTAGACAAGACAAAAAAACAGCTAGGTTAGCCGGGGCACCAGCATGAGGCTGCACATTAGCATGCTCTGTTCCAAAAATCTTTTTGACTCGCTCAACAGCCAGAGTTTCCGCCTTATCTACAGACTCACAACCGCCATAAAACCGCCTGCCCGGATATCCCTCAGCATACTTATTGGTAAGAACAGTGCCTTGGGTTTCTAAAACAGCCCGGCTAACAAAATTTTCTGACGCAATAAGCTGAAGATTATTTCTTTGCCTGTCCAGCTCCTCTTCTACAATACCGGCTACTTCCGGATCCACTAACTTTAATATAGACTTTAACACAGATATTTCTACCCCTTTCCGTTACTTACCTTCTCAAAGCAAAACTCAAAAGGAAAAATCCCATCTTTATAGCCATTCCTTTCGCTTCGCTCAAGGCACAAAACGCAATGAAATACCAATCTTGAGCACCTCCCGACTTCTCACAGGTCAATTCGGGCAACCACAAGGGATTGCCCCTACTTTTCATTTTTCATTTTTCACTTTTCACTTCTTTCAGACTTATCCTTTATCCTCTAAAATTTTAATTTTATCTAAACGTCGGCTATGGCGACCACCAGTAAAGGAGGTTCTTAAAAAGACTTCTACAACCTCCCAAGCCAAAGCCGCTCCTATTATTTTCTCTCCCATAGTCAAAATATTAGCATCATTATGCTCCCTCGCCGCAGCAGCAGAAAAAAGACCGTGACAAAGTGCCGCTCTGATACCAGGAACCTTATTAGCTACAATAGTTACCCCTATACCAGTTCCACAAATAATAATTCCCCTCTGAAATTCTCCCCGTGATACCGCTACAGATGCTCGTAATGCCGGATCAGGATAATCAACACTCTCTGTAGAATTCGTCCCCACATCTTCAACATTATGACCATTTACAAGTAATTTATTCTTAATAAACTCTTTCAAGTTATAACCAGCATGATCTGCCGCCACCACTATATCCATGCTTCTCTCCTCCCCTTACCCTTCTCCCAGAATTCTTTTAACCACTTCTCCAAGAAGCCTTTCTATTTCTTGAGCTGTCCAATAATAAAAATCCTGCGACCTGCCAACAGGATCCTCTATATCTCCTTCTTCTCCTGCAAGTTCTTTAAGCGTCATAACCTTATCTTCTGTTGCCAAAAAAACACTGGTGATAATTTTTTTCTGCCCTCGCGTCATGGCAATAATCAGATCAGCCTCGCCCACCAAAGACTCCGCCAAAGGGCGAGCATAATGTCTGCTCATATCTATACCTATCTCTTCCATGACTAATAGGGCTTCTTTTGAAGCTTTCTCTCCGGGATACGCAGCTACTCCGGCAGAACTTACCCGTATAAGCTTTGAATCTGCTCCCATTTCTTGCAGTATCTCTTGCATAATACCTTGTGCCATCACGCTCCGACACGTATTCCCGGTACACACCAACAAGATTTTCTTTCTCATTTTCTCGCACCTTCCAAAAAGATGACTCCGTCTCTTTTCCCACTCCCTCGTCCAACCTCTCACATCCATCCAACCTCCAACATTTCACATCCAACCTCCAACTCCTCCGTCCCCAACCCCTCGTCCAACCTCCAACATCTCACATCCAACCTCCAA
>CAZLTH010000086.1:4462-7128 GCA_964562355.1 uncultured Syntrophomonadaceae bacterium
CTCCTCCGTCCCCAACCCCTCGTCCAACCTCCAACATCTCACATCCAACCTCCAACTCCTCCGTCCCCAACCCCTCGTCCAACCTCCAACATCTCACATCCAACCTCCAATTTATTCGCTACCATTATATCAACAGGTTTATCTTTATGCAAATCGACATATTTCCCGGGAAATATTGTTTTAATTGCATTTTATTATGTTATTACCCGCAGCTTTTCGCAACCTGTTCATTACCGCTACCCCCAACCCTCTTTCCGGAATAGACTCAGCTAAAATAACATCTATCTTAATCTCGTCCATCTCTCTGAGCCATAGAAAGAGAGAAGACGTCGCTTGAGAGGAGACTTCTCTTTCTATCAAATTATATGCCCGTTCAGCAAATTCCTTTTCTAAACTGCCAGATACAAGAAGGCCTGTTTTGAGACCTTTTTTTCTGTAAGAACGATTGAGCTCTATAAGAGCACAGCGAACCTTCTCTTTTTCTCCTTCCAGCAAATACAAGGGTGCAGCAGGTGAATAATGCCGATACTTCATGCCCGGAGAAAGAGGAATCTCTCCGTCTGCAAGCTCTCCTGACAGGGGTATTGTAAGCTGGGGCAACAAGACTTTCAAGTCTTCCATAACAACTCCCCCCGGCCGCAGAACCCGGGGGTAATTTCCCGTCAAATCCAGCACTGTTGATTCCAATCCTACCCGGCAAGGTCCTCCATCTAAAATAGCAGCAATCCGCCCATTTAAATCTTTTAAAACATGCTCTGCTAGCGTGGGACTAGGACGCCCCGACAGGTTAGCGCTGGGTGCCACTATGGGAAAACCAGTTTCTTTTAACAAGGACAGGGCTACCGGATGATCCGGCACCCGAACAGCAACAGATTTAAGACCGCCCGTTATTATGCCAGGAATATCTTTCCCGGCCTTGAGAACCAGCGTAAGCGGCCCCGGCCAGAACCTAGCTGCCAAGTCAGCAGCTAAAGAGGGTATTTCCTTAACAACAGATGCCAAGTCTTCAAAAGAAGCGATATGCACTATCAAAGGATTATCTCGCGGGCGACCCTTGGCCCTATAAATCTTTTCTACCGCTTCCACATTAAAGGCAACTGCTCCCAGTCCATAGACCGTTTCTGTAGGAAAAGCCACCACTTCCCCCTGTTGCAGCAATTTAGCCGCTTTTTGTATCTTTCCCCTGTCTTGTTCTAAATTTGCAATCTTTAAGTATAACGTTTCTGCTACTGTCTTTTTCTTTTGCAAAAAACGACCTCCGTTACTCTTTCTTTTTAAGTTTATACTAGCCGGGTTGTCAGAGCCTGCCCTGAGCGCAGCCGAACGGGTTCAGAGTTCAGGGTTCATGGTTGCTCATTTTATCTTCAAACCGCCTAATCAGATTCAGCAAAGGTTACTCCTTCCGACTGCGCTCAGTACAAGCTTTAAAAACCTAACCGTGAACCTCGGAACCTTAAACCCGGGTACCGTAAACCTCTGAACTTTGAACCCGAGTAGTTATGATACCTCTGCTTGCTGGTTTTAATATGAAACATTCACACCGCTTGCCCTCAATGTTTTAACATCTTGACATATACTCCAATCAAACTTTCTCCACTCGTTATTATTTCCTTGATACCACTGCCCTGCAATGAAAAGCGTTTTTAAATTTGCTAACCCCAAAAACGGTGATATATCAATAGTCCTATTGCTTCTGATGTCAAGTTCTACCAGGTTGGTCAGCTCGGCTAGTGGGGTGAGGTCGGTAATCTGATTAAACGAAAGCAAAAGTCGGGTCAGGTTGGTTAACCCAGCCAGTGGGGTGAGGTCGGTAATCTCATTGCCGCTAATGTCAAGTTCTACCAGATTAATAAGTCCAGCTAATGGGGATATGTCAGCAGCCCTATTGCCTCCGATGTCAAGTTCTAGCAGATGAACAAGTCTGGCTAAGGGAGTAATATCAAAAAGCAAACTCCCCATTTCACAAGTATGAACAGGAACAGCAGAAATGGAAAGCGAAGTTAGGTTGGTTAATGCACTCAATGGAGTAAGGTCAAAAGTTGTGCCTCCTCTAATTTGAAGGCTATCTAAATTAATGGCATACTCTAAACCTACTAAACTTACGATAGAATACGGCCACGATCTGCGTGATATTTCTAAAGTTAGTTCTCCTGTCAATGCTGCCATATCGTCAGGTGTTATTTCTCCGGTAGGCTTGTTAATTGCTTTACGTATAGCAGATTCTAGAGCGATAGAACGGAAAATACCCAACCCTGTATTTACACCTAAGTCTATGCCTCTTTCCTGCAGTACTTTAACAGTACTTACATTTTGCGGGCAAGAAAGATTGATTGGGTTTGCCCATATATCTAGTTTGTTTAAATTAGTTAAATTCTTTAAGGGATAAATATCTGAAATCTTATTAAAACTCATAATATCTCCGTTTACTCCAACTATCCCTAGAGTGAGGTCTTCTAAATTGATCAGACTAGCTAATGGAGTTATATCTGTGATCCCACTACCACAAAGTCTTAATGTCTTCAACTTTATTAAATTGTTTAAAGGTGCTAAATCTTCTATTGGATTTAAAGTTAAGTCTAAATAAGTTAGATTGACTAAATTCTTTAATGGCGTTATATCTTCAATCCTATTAAAACTAAGGTTTAGATGTGTTAAATTGGTTAGAT
>CAZLTH010000087.1:0-1715 GCA_964562355.1 uncultured Syntrophomonadaceae bacterium
AGGGGGTGAGCTATGTAGATTTGGTAGTCAGAACTCAGGGAACAAATTTTCAAAGGAGGTTTTAGATGAGAGCGAAAGAACTATCAAAGAGACTGGTCGGCACCTGGTTGGTGTTGCTACTTGCCGTGAGCCTGATTGCTACTGGCTGTCCGCCACCAGTAGAACAGGTACCAGAACCCGAAAAGGCTGTACCTGTCAGGGGCGGGAGCCTTGTAGTCGCTCTTCCGGCCGAACCGCCGATACTTGATCCCACGGCAAGTCCAGCGACAGCCGTTGACGCCGTGGTCTATCCCAATGTCATTGAGGGCTTGCTCAGGGTCAACCGGCAGGGAGAGATTGTGCCAGCCCTGGCCACCGAATGGCATGTCTCGCCAGACGGTAGGGTTTACACCTTCCATTTGCGCAGGGGGGTCAAGTTTCACAACGGAGAGCCTTTCAATGCCCAGGTGGCCAAATGGAACATAGAGCGGGCCAAAATGGAGGGGACCAAAAACCCGCGCCCTGACCAGTTCAGGATAATTGAGAGGATCGATACTCCGGATGATTACACATTGATCCTCACCCTCGAGAAGCCGAACGCCCTGTTTTTGAGGTGGGTGGCGGGCGAGGGTCATTGGGGCATGCTGCCAATGAAGGGTTATGAGAAGGCAGCGACTGAGCCCATCGGCACAGGCCCGTTCAAATTTGTCAGGTGGGTGCGGGGCGACCGGGTTGAGCTGACCCGGTTTGAGGGCTATTGGAACCCTGAGCTGCCCTACCTGGATAAGGTGACCATGAGGTTCATACCAGATCCCGCCGCCCAGGTTGCGGCACTTAAGGCCGGCGAGGTAGATGTGGTTGCTTATCTCCTTGCGCCCGAGCTGGCTGTAGGGCTGATGGACGATGAACGCTTCAATGTCTTGATCGGGACAAGTACCACCGAGGTCATCGTGGCTACCAACAACAAGGCAGAGCCGTTCGACTGTAAGCTGGTGCGCCAAGCCATGGCTCACGCTATCGACCGTCAGGCGCTTATCGACATGGCCCAGTTTGGATTCGGTACTCCCATTGGCTCCCACTGGCAGCCGGGAGCGCCGTACTACGTGGATCTGACTGGAATACACCCATACAACCCCGAAAGGGCCAGGGAGTTACTGGCCGAGGCCGGTTACCCCGACGGTTTTGAAACCACCTTACAGCTTCCGTATGCTTACGCTTACACTGTGAGTGCCGGAGAGGTAGTAGCCGACATGCTCGCCAAGGTGGGCATTGATGTTGAGATCTCGCTTGTCGATTGGGGTTTCTGGCTCGAACGAATATTCTTTGGGAAGGAATACGAGCTGACAATAATTGGTCATGCGGCGAGCTGGGACATTGGCATTTACGCCGACCCCGACTACTACTTCCAGTATGACTCCCAGGAGTTCCGCGAGGCCTACGCCAAGGCTCTGGCGGCACTTACGGAGGCGGAGCGCGCCAAGTGGTTCGGTCGCGCCCAGGAGATTATTGCCAGGGACGCGGTTAACATCTTTCTGTACTCTGCTGCCAATATTACTTTGAGCAAGGCCGCCGTCAATGGCCTGTGGGAGAACTACGTGACCCCTATGTTTGACGTCACCGAGGTGTGGTGGAGCGAATACCCCAGAAGATAAAATCGCTTCACGATTCTTGTCCTGCCTCAGTCCCGACTGAGGCAGGACTCAAAAACAGGAAATACGTAAGCAATCACATTCAGG
>CAZLTH010000087.1:1815-7108 GCA_964562355.1 uncultured Syntrophomonadaceae bacterium
GGTTGGTGGGTAACTATTCACGCCTTTTTAGAGAGGTGTGATATGCGCCGATATCTGGTTAAAAAGCTCTTAACACTTCTCATCCTGCTATTTCTAGTCTCGATTATTGTACACTCTGTTCTTTTTATCCTGCCGGGTGATCCAGCTCATATCATGCTGGGCATCGACGCTACTCCCGAAACCCTTGCCACTCTCCGTGCTGAGCTGGGCCTGGATAAATCGCCCTGGGCCCAATACACCGAATGGATGGGCAACCTCCTGACCGGCCGGGGCAGCCAGTCGATCCACTATCGTGTGCCGACCCATGACCTGATTCTGCCCCGTCTGGCCGTAACCGTTCCCCTCGCCTTGCTCGCTATGGTTCTTGCGGTAGCAATTTCGATTCCCCTGGGCACCTATGCGAGCTGCCACCAGAACCGGCCCGGAGATGTTGGGGTGATGTTCTTTACTCAACTGGGTCTGGCCACGCCCGCGTTCTGGTTAGGCATCTTACTGATCCTGGTATTCGCTGTCCACTGGGGGGTGCTTCCTGCCGGTGGATTTCCAGGGTGGTCAGTTGACTTTTGGGGTTCGGTCAAGGCACTGCTGCTACCTTCCTTCGCGCTTGGAATCATACGGGCATCGATCCTAACTCGGGTGACGCGTTCATCCATGCTGGATGTACTCCGGGAGGACTATGTGCGGACTGCCCGGGCCAAGGGACTAAAGGAGCGGATCGTAATTTATGTCCACGCACTGAGGAATGCCCTGATCCCGGTGCTGACCATCCTTGGGCTCCAGTTGGGCCAGCTTATAGCCGGGGCGATCATCATTGAGAATGTCTTTTTCTTACCCGGCTTGGGCCGGTTGGTCTTCCTGGCCATTGGCATGCGAGATCTACCAGTAGTCCGGGACATAGTACTATTCATGGCGGCCGCGGTAGTGATAGTCAACTTTATCGTGGATCTGGCTTACGGCTTTCTTGATCCCAGAATAAGGCTGGAGTGAAACAGGACTAGGTGTAAGCGGTATGAAACGATTTTTTAGCAATTTAAACTTCACCGTCGGCTTTGTCCTGTCGAGCGTGGTTGTCTTATTGGCAGCAATCAGCCTTGTCTGGACGCCACATGAGCCCAACCTCATGAATGCCGATCATCGCTTTGAATCGCCGTCGTTGAGCCATCCTTTAGGAACCGATCATTTTGGCCGGGACATGCTGTCCCGAGTGATGGTCGGGGCGGTCAAATCGATCATTGTGGGACTTGCCGCGGTCGCCATTGGGATGAGCCTGGGGGTCTTGCTGGGACTGGCATCTGCTTATTATGGCAAGTTGGTGGACGAGTCGATTATGCGATTCGCAGACCTTTTATTCGGCTTTCCTGCCGTGTTGACTGCCATCCTGATAACCTCTGTTCTTGGGCCATCGCTCATAAATGCCATGCTGGCCATCGGCATCTTTTACATCCCGATCTTCGCCCGGTTGACTAGGGCAGTTGCTATGACCATCTGGGGGCAAGAATTCATCGCGGCGGCCAGGGCCAGCGGGATTAGTGAGTGGGATATCACACTGCGCCATATCCTCCCCAATATTCTTTCCCCTTTGCTGATCCAGGGCACAATCCATTTTGCCATGGCCATTCTGGCCGAGGCGGGCCTAAGCTATCTGGGGTTGGGTACCCAGCCACCCTACGCATCCTGGGGACGTATGCTTAACGAAGCCCGAACTTTCATATTCGTTGCCCCCTGGCTGTCGATCATCCCTGGCGTGGCCATTGCATGGGCCGTACTGGGCTTCAGCCTGCTGGGAGATGGCCTGCGCGATACTCTTGATCCCAAAATGGTCAGGGTCCGGTAACATTACTATGGGGTGACGAATAATGATACCCGCTGAAATAATCGGTAAAGGTCTTGAATATGATTGATCTAGATGAGTTGATCGACCTTACGAGAGATTTAGTCAGGATCAACTCGGCGTGGGATCCTGTGGCCGGAACCGGTGAGGAGACGGCCGTTGAGCTTGTCGTGGGATGGGCCGAAGCGCAGAGATTTGCGGTGGAAATGAACCAGGTCGCGTCTGGTCGGCCAAACGCCGTGATCAGATGGGCCGCAGGCCCGGGTGATCGGACCCTGATGTTTGAAGGTCACACCGATGTGGTCACGCCAGGTGACGTGTCGGGCTGGCGCTATGATCCGTTTGGAGCCGAAATTGTGGGACGGCGGATGTATGGCCGTGGGACGAACGACACCAAGGGTAACCTGGCTGCAATGCTTGTGGCAATGGCATCCTTAAAGCGTAGCGGCGTGGAGTTGGCTGGGACTATCATCGGCGGGGTGCTTTGCGATGAAGAGGGTCAGATGCTTGGGATCCAGGACTTCATTAAGCGCGGGCATGCCGATATAGTGACTGGTGCGATTATCCTGTGAGCCTCAGGACGGTCTGCTTTGCATCTCCCAGAAAGGGTCTATACGGGCTCGCTACATTATAACGGGCCGGATGAGCCATGGCGCAATGCCGCTTTCCGGTCTCAATACCGCACCGGCCGTGGCCAGACTGATCGAGGGGCTTGATGAGATGGAGCTAAAGGCCATAGAGAGCATGGGGCGAGACCAATACTTGGGTTGGCCCAGCTTCACACCAACAGTGATTCAGGCTCCTATCGCTGGTGCTCCCCAACTCAACGTTATGCCCCAAAAAGCTCAGATATTAGTGGACGTTCGCACTGTCCAAATACAATCGCATCCAGACATACGGGACGAGTTGACTGCTCTGGCTGGTTAATGTAGAGAATAGGGTTCGCGAGCATTACAAGGTGTATGATCGTCGCCTCGGTGTGGGGCGGCCTTACGATCTTAAAGTTGAAGTGGAATTCCTCGCAGACTGACCTTGTACCCTGACCGATGTAAGAGACCCTATTGTTCTTGCCGCTGACTGGGCAACACGCCAGGTTTGTGCAGACGAGCCCGTTTATGCTGGCGTGGCCGGGGCCACTGACGGGACTTATCTCTGGGCTCTCAAGGATATCCCAATTGTCACTATGGGAGCTGGCGAGCGCGAGGCGCCCCACCAGATGGACGAATGGGTAGACTTGGACCAGCTCATAGAAACGGCCAGGATATACGCCCTTGCGGCGTTACATTATCTGTATCCTGGAGACCATTTATAGTGGAGAAGCTGCTGGAGATAGACAATCTCTCGGTCCAGTTCCATACACCTGAGGGTGTGGCCCGGGCTGTGGACGGGGTCGGCTTTGACCTGCACCGAGGCGAGATTCTGGGGCTTGTGGGCGAGTCAGGCTGCGGCAAGACCGTAACAGCGCTCAGCATTCTGAGATTGATCTCTTCGCCGCCAGGGAGGATTAGAGCTGACAAGATTCTGTTCGAGGGCCGGAATCTACTCGATCTTGATGCCGAAGATCTTCGCCAGATTAGGGGGCAGGAGATCTCCATGATCTTTCAGGAGCCGCTGACCTCGCTCAACCCGGTCCTGCCCATCGGACGGCAGGTGGCGGAGCCTCTTATAGTTCACAAGGGTGTCACTAAGAGAGAGGCATACGAAGAGGCGGCACTATGGTTGGACCATGTCAAAATCCCGGCCGCCAGAGAGCGTCTGAATGACTACCCTCATCAACTATCGGGCGGAATGCGACAGCGGGTGATGATTGCCATGGCCGTGGTGTGCCGGCCCAAGCTGCTAATCGCTGATGAGCCCACAACTGCCCTGGACGTAACCATTCAATCCCAGATACTCTACTTGATACTCAAGCTCAAGGAGGAGCTGGGCATGTCGGTGTTGCTTATCACCCACAATCTGGGCGTGGTTGCGCAAATGGCCAGTCGTGTGGCGATAATGTATGCGGGTGAAGTGGTCGAGGAGGCTGGAGTAATGGATATATTCGATAGGCCCTTCCATCCCTATACCCAAGGGCTTCTCAAGGCAATGCCCCGCTTGGGTGACCGTGTTGGAAGGCGAGCCGGCCGACTCAACGAGATTGCGGGTACGGTTCCGCCCTTAACCAAGGTCATGCCCGGCTGTAAGTTCGCGGACCGGTGCCCTCACATGTTCACGCTCTGCAACAAGAAACCCCCCGGCCTTTTTGCCCTCAGCGATGGCCACCATGCACGGTGCTGGCTCAAGGATTATCCGGAACGGAGGAAGGCCCATGTCTGAGACACCATTGCTGGCAGTCCACGATCTGGTCAAACATTTCCCCCTGGGTGGTGGAGTGCTGTCCAAAGCGCGGGCCTGGGTTCGGGCTGTTGATGGAGTCTCTTTCAATGTCAAAAGGGGCGAGAGTTTCGGGTTGGTGGGTGAATCAGGGTGCGGTAAAACCACTCTTGGCCGATTGATTCTCCGGCTGATCGACCCCACCGGAGGCAGTCTTGAATTTGAGGGCCAGGACTACACCAAATTGAGCCGCGCCGATATGCGGTTCATGCGCCAGCGGATGCAGATCATATTCCAGGATCCTTACTCCAGCCTTGATCCTCGTATGAAGGTGGATTCCATCATCACCGAGCCGCTCCGAGCCACCCGGCGCGTGTCCAGAGCCAAACGACGGGAGGTAGCAGTTGAACTTCTTGAGCGGGTCGGTCTCCAAGCGGTTGACTTGGATAAATACCCCCATGAGTTCTCCGGCGGCCAGCGCCAGCGGATTGGCATCGCCCGGGCCTTGTGCGTCCGCCCGGAGTTGATCGTTGCCGACGAACCGGTCAGTGCCCTGGATGTTTCGATCCAGGCCCAGATTATTAACATGATGGAGGATCTCAAAGAGGACTTTAATCTCTCTTACATCTTTATCTCCCACGACCTGAGTGTGGTCGAGCACATCTGTGACCGGATTGCCGTAATGTACCTGGGAGCTATCTTTGAGTTGGCCCCTACGGAAAGCTTTAGCGTTGCCCCACGCCACCCATACACCAGGTCCCTTTTGATGGCAGTGCCCCAGCCTGATCCTCATGCGCGGGCCAAACCGCTTTCCTTGGAAGGCGACGTACCCAGTCCCATCGACCCGCCACCGGGCTGTACCTTCCATCCTCGTTGTCAACATACCTTTGAGCGGTGCAGGAAAGAGCGACCTGCCCTGGTGGAGGTTACACCAAATCATTATGTTGCCTGCTGGCTCCATCAAAAGGGAGGCGGGAAAGGAGAACCATTATGCGAGTAACCCTTATAAAAGTTGCCGCTCAAAACCACGCTGGTCTGCGGCGTGGATGAAAGCAGTGTCCAGCGAAGCTGGACGAAAAAGACTGCCAATATATCATATGCTTGCAATAGGGCGAATAGCACGGGCTATAACCCTCAGAGGAATCTACC
>CAZLTH010000088.1:0-7096 GCA_964562355.1 uncultured Syntrophomonadaceae bacterium
TAAAAAAGGAGATGATTGATAATGTCTAGAAAACAAACTCCTTTGCGTCCTTACTTTGAAAAAATGCCGGATGTAGGGAGAGCACTTAGAGAAGGCGAAATCAGGCGTACTAAAAAGAATGTTGCAGCTGTTAAAGAACAAGAAGCCTTGATGGCAGAGGCTGTTGAAAAAGTGAAGCTTGCCGGGATGCCGGCTGAAAAAATTCATAAAAGGGGTCAGATGACAGTTTATGATCGTTTGGAATACCTACTTGACCCCGGCACTTGGAGACCGTTGCATACCTTGTATAACCCGAAAAATAACGATGAAGGATGCACAGGGGTAGTAGACGGCTTAGGGAAGATTGATGGGAAATGGGCCGTAATTATTGCTTTTGACAATAAGGTAATAGCTGGCGCTTGGATTGCTGGTCAGGCAGAAAATATACTAAGGGTGACTGATTTAGCCAAGAGACTTAATATTCCGCTGGTCTGGCTTACCAATTGCAGTGGTGTTAAGCTGGTGGAACAGGAACGAATTTATGCTGATCGCAGAGGTAGCGGCACTTGCTTTTTCCGCCATGCGGAGTTAAATCAGCTGGGCATACCTATTTTAAATGCTATTTATGGCACTAACCCGGCTGGCGGCGGCTACCAAGGTATCAGTCCTACCATTCTCCTGGCACATGAGGGAGCCAATATAGCGGTAGGTGGAGCAGGAATAGTAAGTGGCATGAGCCCGAAAGGGTTCTTCGATCTGGAAGCTGCCCAGCAATTAATCGAAGCTACCAAAAAATTCAAAGCCAAGCCACCCGGACGGGTTGAGACTCATTTTGATGCCACCGCTTATTTCAGGGAAGTCCATGAGACCGAAAAAGGAGTTTTAGACGGTATCAAGGAGTATATGCAGCGTTTACCAGCCTATGACCCCTTGGTTTTCAGAGTGGCTGAGCCTGCTGAGCCTAAATACCCGGCAGAAGATTTGAATCATATCATTGAAGCCGAGCAGAAACGACCGTATGATGCCTTGCAGGTACTGGCACGATTAACAGATAACAGTGAATTTATGGAATATAGACCTGATTACGGTCCGGAGGTTTTTACCGGCATAGCTAAAGTAGATGGGTTTTTGGTGGGTGTTATCGGCAATAGGCAGGGAGCATTTCCTAACTATCCGGAGTATGCCAAAGGCGCCTATATAGGAGCCGGGGGCAAGCATTATCGCCAAGGACTCATTAAACAGAGTGAATTTGTGACCCTGTGCGGTCGGGATAACTTGCCGATTATTTGGTTGCAAGACACTACCGGCATAGATGTTGGAGACATTGCTGAAGAAGCAGAATTGCTGGCACTGGGGCAGAGTCTGATTTATTCTATTGAAAAGACTAACTTGCCGATGATGTGCATTATTTTGCGAAAAGGTGCGGCAGCGGCTCACTATATTATGGGAGGGCCGCAGGCTAATGAAAATAATGCTTTTACTCTGGGCACACCGCTTACTGAAATCTATGTTATGCATGGGGAAACAGCAGCAGCAGCAGCCTATTCCAGAAGACTGGTTAAGGAGCAGGATGCAGGACGCGATTTAGAGCCTGTCATTGAAAAAATGAACGAGATGACCAAGAGCTACTACGATAAGTCCCGTCCGGTATTTTGCGCCCAGACCGGGTTGGTAGATGAACTAGTCACCTTACCCGACTTGCGCAAATATGTTGTTGCTTTTACAGGCGCCAACTATCAGAATCCCAAGTCGATTACTCCAGTGCATCAGATGATTTTGCCTAGGAGTATAAAAGGGTAAGAAGTGAAAAGTGGTGAGTCCGAGGAGGACGAGGACGAACGAGTGCTGACGACGGCGATAGCCAAGTCAGGAGTCCGAGAAAAGTGAAAAGTGAAAAGTGAGACGGGGGTTGGTTATTCAGTGAGGCAGTAAGTCAGTGGGGAAGTAGGTCAGTAAGGAACGAAGAACGAAGAACGGAGAGTCAGGAATCCTTTTTTCAACTTACTCCCCACCTCGTCGTCTCTGTTAATACTCTTACCCATCGTATTAGCCTACTGACTCACCGACTCACTCATCCAAGAGGTTAGAGCGGTTGTATGGTTTTATGAATATTTGAAATTGGGAACTAAATAGGAACCACGACCCGTAAACTGTAAACTGTTTTCGAAAGGAGAGGTTAGGATGACTGTTAGTAATTATTGCTGTAGCAACAATAGTTCGGATTCTGGGTGTAGTGAGCTTCCGGGTAAGAAGTCGCAAGAATTATTTGCCTTGCGAGAGAAGTATGTAGCCCGGGGACTGTATAACATTACTCCTTTGTTTGTAGAAGAGGCCAAAGGAGCGATTCTTAAAGATGTAGACGGCAACAGCTTGATAGATTTTGCCGGGGCTATTGGTGTACAGAATGTAGGGCACTGCCATGGACAAGTGGTAGAGGCTTTAAAAAAACAGTTAGATAAATCTATTCATACTTGTTTTCATATTATGCCCTACGAATCATACGTAGAGTTGGCAGCTAAACTAGTGGAAGCAACACCCGGAAATATGTCTAAGAAGGTTATCTTTTCTAATAGCGGCGCAGAAGCAGTAGAAAATGTGGTTAAAATCGCTCGCAAACACACCGGTCGATCAGGTATAATCTCTTTTGAATTTGGTTTCCATGGGCGCACCTACATGGCACTATCTTTAACCAGCAAGGTAAGTCCGTATAAAGAAGGTTTTGGACCGTTTGTGCCGGAAACTTATAAAATACCTTATGCCTATTGCTATCGCTGCCTTTTTGGAGCAACTTATCCTGATTGCGATCTGCAGTGTGTAAAGCATATTGATAGGTTTTTTATAAGTGAGGTAGCCCCGGAAAATGTAGCCGCTATTATTGCGGAGCCGGTGCAGGGAGAAGGGGGGTTTATAGTTCCTCCGGTTGGTTTTTTAGAGGCCATTAAGGAGGTTTGCGACAAGTATGATATTTTATTCATTGCCGACGAAATACAGACTGGGTTTGCTAGAACAGGCAAGATGTTTGCCATGGAGCATTTTGGAGTAGTTCCTGACCTGATGACTGTTTCTAAGTCTATGGCAGCAGGGATTCCTCTAAGTGGGATTGTAGGACGGGCCGAGGTTATGGATGCACCGGGGTTAGGTGAAGTTGGTGGAACATTGGGGGGAAGTCCTCTTGGGTGCGTAGCTGCGCTGGAAGTCATGAAAATTATTAAGAAGGAAAAATTGGTGGAGCGTGCTGCTAAAATAGGAGAAATCATTACAGGGCGCTTTAAAGAAATGCAGGAAAAATATGGTGTAATTGGTGATGTGCGTGGTTTAGGTGCGATGTGCGCCATAGAATTGGTTAAGGATAAGATTAGCAAGGAGCCAGCTAAAGAGTTGACTGGACAGATAGTTAAACAGTGTTGGGAAAATGGTGTTATAGTACTTAGTGCTGGCTTTTATGGAAATGTTATTAGAATGCTGCCCCCTTTGGTTATCAGTGATGATGACCTTAACAGAGGGTTAGATATTATGGACAGGGTTATGGGAAAGTTGTGTCAAGATTAGTTAGAAATTAAATTAGGGCGAAATCATGAAGAAAATATATGGAAATTTGGTATAAAATTGCTTAGTGAATTAGTCATGGAGATTAGACAAGTGGGTTTGGGGATTAGTAGTTATTTTTATTATTTAGCTGTTATAGGAGCTCTGGATTAAAAACTCTACTCTCTTGTTTTTTAAATAGGAAGGGCGTACAATTTGTTTAAATTTGCACAGGACTTAAAAAGTATGAAGAAATTTTTTAGCCCACGTTCCATAGCAATTTTGGGTGCTTCGGCTAATCTGAGTTCTATCAGTGGGAAACCACTGCGTTTTTTACAAGAACATGGTTACCAAGGGGAAGTTTACCCTGTTAATCCCAAATACGAGGAGATTGCCGGGGTGAAATGCTATCCTAGTATCTTGGCTATACCGGGGTCTGTAGATGCAGCCTTGATTGCCGTTAACTACAAGCGAGTACCGGGTATGATTGAGGAGTGCATCCAAAAAGGGGTAAAGTTTGTTACTATTTTTAGTTCCGGTTTTGCGGAAACAGGCGCAGAAGGTCAGAAATTGCAGCAGCAGATTGTGCAGCTGGCCCGGGAAGCGGGGATGAGAGTTTTAGGTCCCAATTGCCAAGGAATGGTCAACCTTACCGAGGGCATTGTGGGAGGATTTAGCGCTTCCCTAGAGATAAAGCCTTTGTTGGCAGGACCTACTGGCTTTGTTACTCAAAGTGGTGCGCTGGGGTATTCTATTTTTAACCTAGCGCAGGAGGCCGGAGTTGGGTTTAGCTATATTGTCAGCAGCGGCAACGAATCCGATCTGCATTCTTTGGATTTTATAGAATATATGCTGGAAGATGAAGTTACCAGAATGGTAGTTGCCTATCTGGAGGGCATTAAAGACGGTGAGCAATTCGTGCGCCTAGCGAATAGGGCGCTGGAGGTCGGAAAGCCGCTAGTAGTCTTGAAAGTAGGTCGTTCCGAAATTGGTCAGAAGGCTGCTGCTTCGCATACAGCTTCTTTGACTGGTTCTGACGCCGTCTATGATGCTTTCTTTAAACAAAAAGGTATCATCCGAGTTGATGACATAGAAGGAATAATAGATATTGCAGGTTTGCTGCAGCGAGTCAAAAAAATACCGCAAGGCAAAGGTCTAGGTATAATTACCACTTCTGGCGGTGCTGGTATTCTGGTGGCGGATGAAGCAGAGGCACTGGAATTGGATGTGCCTGCCCTAGATGCCAAAACAAAAAAGGTCATCATGGATATAATCCCTGCCTACGGTTCGGCTTTGAATCCGGTGGATGTAACCGCCCAAGTTATTAACGAGGCCGAAGATTTCCTGAAAGTTCTCCAAGTGATGGTGGATAATCCTGATATAAACGCCTTGGTAATTGTAATCACTATGATCACCGGAGCTTCCGGGCAGCAGATGGCACGTGATATTGTGCGTATGTCCCACTTGACTGATAAGCCCCTGGTGGTGGCCTGGACGGCGGGCGACCGTTTGATGCGTGATAGTCTGGAAATTTTGCGGGAAGGCCAGGTTGCTTGCTTTAAATCTCCTGTCAGAGCAGTCAGAGCTCTGGGTGCGCTCATGAATTATGGTTCTTTTAGAGAAAAAAGTTTAAGTCGAGACGAAAGAGAGACGCTTAAACCGGCAGACAAGCAGGTTTTAACAGCGGCAAAAGAAGCGGCAAAAGAAATACTAACGCAGAGCGAAGACACTTTGACGGAGTACCAGTCAAAAAAACTCCTAGCTTGCTACGCTATTCCGGTTACCAAAGAAGAAGTAGCCACTTCTCAGGAACAGGCTGTCAGCATAGCAGAAAGTATAGGGTATCCTGTGGCTTTAAAAATTGATTCCCCCGATGTGCCACATAAAACCGAAGCTGGTGGGTTAAAATTGCATATTAAGGGGCAAAAAGAAGTGGAAGTAGCTTATCAGGAAATACTGGATAATGTCAAGCAGTATAGCCCAAAGGCTCGTATTAATGGTGTCCTAGTGCAAGAAATGGTCAGCGGCGGTACGGAAGTTATTGTCGGCGTTAATAATGACTCAGACTTTGGTCCTACTGTTATGTTTGGCTTGGGCGGCATATTTGTGGAAATTTTAAAAGATGTATCTTTGCGTGTTGCTCCCGTGAGCAAAGAAGAAGCCCTAGAGATGATTCGGGAAATAAAAGGTTTTAAAGTTTTGGACGGGGCTAGGGGTAAACCAAAAGCAGATATAGAGTCCTTAGCTGAGGTGCTGGTTAAAGTCAGTCGTCTGGCGTTGGATTTGAAAGAAGAGATAGCCGAGATGGACATCAATCCACTGCTGGTTTTACCACAGGGACAGGGAGTTAAGGTAGCGGATGCGTTGGTGATTAAGAAAAAGTAAGCAAGTAAGTAAGTAAGTGAGTGGGTGGGTAAGGACAAACTAATCCTCGTCGTGTTTCGTTCCTACTTATTCACTTACAGCAGTAGAGCCTGCCCCATTCGACTGCGCTCAGGGCAAGCTCTGAGCAAGCGCAGCGAGTCGAATGGGCTGACTTACCTACTTATTCACTAATAGGGGGTAAACATGGAAATTACTGCACTGGCCCGGGCTAAAATAAATTTAGCTATTGATGTGTTATGTAGACAAGCAGACGGGTATCACCAGGTGGCTCTAGTATTACAAAGCATTGAGCTGGCTGATAGGCTTATCTTTCGCTTGCGTCCTGAGGGTATAAAAATCACCTGTACTGAACCTGCTTTATCTTGCGGAAAAGAAAACCTAGTCTACCAGGCTGCTGTCATCTTGCAGGGAAAAATTCCTATGGGAAGGATTACGAGAAAGATTCGGGGAATAGAAATACATATAGAAAAGAATATTCCCATGGAAGCTGGTCTAGCTGGCGGTAGTAGTGATGCTGCTGCTGCGCTGTTGGTTTTAAACGAAATGTGGGATTTGCGTCTTTCCGGCAGCACTCTGGCAGCGATTGCTTTAAGCTTGGGAGCAGATGTTCCTTTCTGTCTTATCGGTGGAACTGTTTTGGCACAGGGTATCGGGGAGAAAATTACTCCTTTGCCTGCGTTGCCTCGTTTGCCCCTTGTTTTGGTCAAACCATCTTTTGGTCTTTCTGCCTCTGCGGTTTACAGCTCTCTGGATTTGCACAAGATACAGAAAAGACCGAATATCACAGAGATTAAAAAAAGTTTGGCTGAAAACAATCTAGCTGGCATCTATCGTAACCTAGTCAATGTTTTGGAAGAAGGGTTGGGAGACAGATACGAAGAAATTAACCAGTTAAAAGAAACCATGTTGAGCTTGGGATCCATGGGAGCATTGATGTCAGGTAGTGGTTCTGTGGTTTTTGGGTTTTTTGATGATTCTAGGCAGGCGCAAGAGGCTGCTTCCTCCTTTCGAGAAATGGGTTACTGGTCATGTGCTACAGTAACTTCCTCGCAAGGCATCCGGGTTCAAGGCACCTAGGTTCAAGGTTCAACGAAGGTCAAGAGAGGAAAAGGCTAAGAGATGAAAAGGGGTTTTTAAATACTCCAAATGTAACTACTCAGGTTATCAGGTTCACGGTTCGGGGATGACTGGTTCAGGGTTCAGAGTT
>CAZLTH010000089.1:0-4395 GCA_964562355.1 uncultured Syntrophomonadaceae bacterium
GTCACTTAGTCACTCGTTATAATTTCCCACAATTACTGTCCCTGGGAAATAAAAGCCAAGTATTTCCTCAACACTATGACCTGCCTTAGATCTGTTAAAAGCTCCTGACTGGCTCATTCCAACACCGTGCCCCCAACCTTGACCTTGAAAATGGTACTCTGTAGGTCGCACAAGAGTTGTCTGCACACCTTCTGCCCCCAAAACATATGCTCTGTTATTATTCGAAAAGGTCATCTTGCTTAATCCGCCTCCGGTCATCACAGGTATATCCTCTAAACTGTTATGCATAACAATTTGATGTATTCCTTTCACCCAAATCTGGGCATTACTCCTCACCGTAAACATCTGGCTGGGCAACCGCAAGTTAAGGCGAGCTCTTTCCCTTCTTAAAACTTCAGTTCCCCTTTCACCAGAAATATACACTGTATCAACCCTGCCGGAAGGAAAGTGTCTGGCCACGATATCTCTGGTTGCTCCTATCGATTCTTCTATTGTAGAAGAACCTGAACGAGCTGGCAAATTTCTCATATCTGCTACAACATGAGTTCTCTCCCATAAAGAACGCGGATGAATAAACGGGGACCACGGATAGGTAAGTGCTCCTGAAAGTAACTGTTGGTTTAAAGGGTCATCATAGGGATCGGCCTTGCTTTCTAAAAAAGGTAACGGATTTAGCCAAACATTCTGCGATGCTTCCGTATAACCACCAATAGTAGCAGAGTAGAAAGTAGGTATTAATCTCCCAACATGGGTAACAACCTTTCCCCTAGTTTCATCTACCGCAAGCGTTGTAGCTGGATGCTCAGCGCTATATCCTCCGTATACCTGGCAAAACTGGGTATCGGTCAGGTCAAAACCTCTGTTTGCGTGTCTGCCCCTGTAGTACAGGGCAAAAGTTCTGGCCACAATAGCTTGTGCTTCTAGGACTGCTTTGCCCCCTTCTTGCGCCCAGTCAGCAGAAACTTCTCGGGGAACAACCCCGTACAAGTAACTCTCTATGTCTAATATATTTATAGCTCTCAAAAAACCTTCTCCCGGGTTGATACGAATTTCAAGCTCGCCCCTGTATGTTGTGCCATTTAAGACAATTTTATTTACTCCTTCGTTCTCCTGCTCTTGCAGAAGAATGGGGCCACTAAAGAGACCAAGGTCATTTATTTTTATCTTTCCCCCTGCGTGCTCTCTTGTATAAGAAAAAACAAGAGTTCGTTCTGCTAAGTCTATGACACCCATAGTACTTAAATCAATTAATGAGTAATTCCCTTGCAAAGTAACTTTTACTTCCCGATTATTGTTCAGGGAAAGCCCTATCCGGACTTCAGGTAAAGGCTCCGTTGTCCCATCATCATTTGAAGTTTCACCAGCCAGAACAGAAAAAGAACAAGCAAACAAAAGAATAAGCACGATAAAACTAGCTATAAAGTAATTTCTTTTCAAATATCAGCACCTCCCAAACAGATTATCCAGATAACACTCTGAATATCTTTCGCTATCAACCCTCTACTTCCTGCCTTGACCAGCAAATATTATGAAAAAATAAAATAACTACTAGGCACATTGAAAACAAACTTTCGCTTACTTACTTACTGGTAAAGGTTTTCCTAAATATTTGTAAACTGGTTTGGTAGCAACCCGTCCACGCGGTGTCCGGTGTATGAACCCCAGTTGCATCAAATATGGTTCATAAACGTCTTCAATAGTTTCCGGCTCTTCGCTTATGGCTGCCGCCAAGGTTTCTACTCCTACAGGACCGCCGGAAAATACATCCACTAGAACAGTAAGCAGGTGCCTGTCTATTCTGTCCAATCCAAGAGAGTCGACTTCCAACATTTCCAAAGCTGCTCTAGCCACCCCCAAGGTGATTACATTATCAGCTTTCACCTGAGCATAATCTCGCACTCTCTTTAAAAGGCGGTTAGCCACCCGGGGGGTTCCCCGTGCCCGGCAAGCTAACTCTGATGCTCCCTGCGGTTCTATAGTAATATCTAAGATTCTAGCTGCCCTAGTTATAACCTCAGCCAGTTCCTCAGAATTATAAAATTCTAACCTGTTGACAACGCCAAAACGATCTCTAAGCGGTGAAGACAATAATCCGGCTCTGGTAGTAGCACCTACCAAGGTATAAGGTGACAAATCAAGGCGCAAAGAACGAGCGGCAGGTCCTTTCCCCACAATTATATCTAGAGCGAAGTCCTCCATGGCCGGATACAGTATTTCCTCCACGCTGCGGTTCAAACGATGTATTTCGTCAATAAAAAGAACATCTCCCCTAGAAAGATTGGTCAATATAGCTGCCAAATCTCCCGGTCGCTCTATGGCCGGACCCGAAGTTGTTTTTAAATTACCTTCCATTTCTATGGCGATAATATGCGCCAAGGTAGTTTTACCTAGGCCGGGAGGACCATAAAGAAGAACATGATCAAGTGCCTCTCCTCGTTCTCGGGCAGCACGTATAAATATTTCTAGATTTTCTTTTATCTTTTGTTGCCCTATATAAGTTTTGAATCTTTTCGGTCTTAAAGTTTTTTCAACACCTAAATCCTCTTCCCGGAGAGAAGCGGAAACTATTCTTTCTTCATTAGACACACTTTACATCCCCCTTTCGGAGAGATGTTTCAGTGATTCCCGTATAAGCTTGTCCCTCTCCGTTATCCCTGCTTTGGATACTATAGTTAAGGTTTCATCCGCTTCTTTCCGAGTATACCCCAAACTCAAAAGTGCATCTCGCACCTCCGTCAAAATACCAGCAAACAAGAGACCTTTTTCAGATGTCCCAGCCATGGGAGAAGGCATTTTATCCTTTAATTCTAAAATGACTCTCTGGGCTGTCTTTTTTCCCATCCCTTTTACTTGGGTAAGAGTGTCTACATTTTGAGTCGTTATAGCTTGAAATATTTCCTCTACAGGCAAGCACCCTAAAAGAGAAAGAGCTAGCTTCGGACCTATACCAGAAACAGATGTAAGTAGTTTAAAAAAGGATAATTCCGCCTTCTCTGAAAAACCGTAAAAAGTCAAGCTTTCTTCTCTTACTGCCAAATAAAGATAAAGCAAAACATTACTGCCCGGATCAGGCATCTGCTGTCCTGTCAACTGAGAAATATGTATTTTATATCCTACACCGTTATTCTCCACCACTATAAAATCTTCTGCTTGTTCTATATACGTTCCCTTGATATACTGAAACACTGCTGTAAAATCCCCCTCATTCCACTTACTTACCCGGGCAACCACAAGGGATTGCCCCTACTGACTGCGTCACTGAGTCACTAATCGGTTATAACGCTCAAAACTACCATGACATAAAGCAATGGCCAAAGCATCTGCTGCATCATCAGGTTTAGGGATTGTTGGCAGATTAAGCATCAGCTTGACCATCTGCTGTACCTGTTGTTTTTCTGCTCGTCCATAACCAACGACACTCTGCTTCACTTGTAGTGGAGTGTAAGAAAAAACTGCAATATTTGCCTGTGCGGCTGCCAATAGAATTGTCCCCCTAGCCTGTCCCACTGCGAGAGCAGTCTTTACATTGGTATTAAAAAATAGTTCTTCTACTGCCACCACATCAGGAGAATATTGTGCAATCACCTGTGCTATGGCATTATAAATAACTAACAATCTAGCGCTCAAATCGTTCCCTGCTGTTGTTTTGACACAATTGTGAATTATAAAATGATAGTCAGAACCCTTGTTCCGAATAAGCCCATATCCTGTAGTAGCTAGACCCGGGTCAATTCCCATAATGAGCATAATCTACCCCCTGAATTTAACTAGTATAGCTCTCTAAAATAAATCTCTTTTCTTCCTCTGATTTAAAAGGTATCCCCTCCATCAGCTCTTCTTTATAAATATCCTCTACAATATATTCAGTAATTTCTTCTAGAACCCCCGTCGGAGGGGTGCCCCTGAATATAGCAATTTTATAGTCATATAAGCCGACATACTTTAAATCCCGACAATAGGGGCACAAAAGACCTGTGTATTCCAAAGCAACACCGGACGGAGCGACAACAATCATCTTCCAATTCCCAGTTAAAAGCTCTTCTATCCTCTCTTGGGAGAGTGCCCCAAGATCAGCTTCTTTTAGCTCTACTGGAAGATGCTGTTGAGTCAAAGAACAATTGCTCCCCTGATGAAGAATGATAACTTCTGTTCTCTTTTCAGGGGTTCTATTCTGATTTAAGCAGGGTGTGCTTTCTGTCATTTGAAAAAATCTCTGTGAGTAACCTCCCCGAAGAAAACCCACTACAAATAATGTAGTAAAGATAACTAAGAAGAAAACAATAAAAGAGAACCTTTTACTTATTTTCTTGAACACAAAATATCATCTCCTTAAACAATAGAGTTACCTAATAATGTTCCCCTTGTTTAAGGAAGATATACTAACGGAGTGACTAA
>CAZLTH010000089.1:4495-7086 GCA_964562355.1 uncultured Syntrophomonadaceae bacterium
AGTGACTAAGTGACTAAGTAACTAAGTGACTAAGTAATTGAGTAACTGAAATTAGCTTATGTGAGGCAGTTTACAGTTTACAGTTGGATTTTTTCTAACAAATCATCATCTATAACAACATTAGAGTATACCTCTTGCACATCATCGTGTTCTTCCAGAGCTTCTATAAGTTGCAGTATTTTTTTAGCTTCATCTTTGTCTTTAACAGCTACCTCTGTGGCAGGAAGCATGGTAACTTCCGCCGTGTCAAACTGTAGCTTTTCCTCTTGCAGGAATTCTTTAATTTTCTCCAAATTTTCCGGAGCGACCGTTATTATAAATACCTCCTTCTCCTGTCGAAAATCCTCCGCCCCCTCTTCTATAAGCAGTAACATCAAATCATCTTCATCTGGAAATCCAACTTTCTTCTCTAGGACAATAACACCTTTTCTTACAAACATCCAACCCACACAGCCAGATTCTCCTAAACTGCCCTTATACCTGCTAAACAAGTGTCTAATATCGGCAGCCGTTCTGTTGCGATTGTCTGTATTGATTTCGAGAAGAATAGCCACTCCAGCTGGTCCGTATCCTTCATAGGTGAATGACTCAAAAATTTCTCCTACTATTTCTCCTGTTCCTTTTTTAATTGCCCGGGAAATGTTATCATTGGGCATATTTACGTCTCTAGCTTTAAGAACAGCCATTCGCAACCTAAAATTTGTTTCCGGATCAGAGCCACCTTCCCGGGCAGCAACTATTATCTCCCGGGCCAGCTTGGTAAAGACTTTTCCTTTTTGAGCATCAGCCCTAGCTTTTCTGTGTTTAATATTCGCCCATTTGGAATGACCTGCCACCTTTATTCCTCCTGTACCAAAAAAATACTGTCTCCCCTGTTAATCTTTCCGCCTCGCACAACCTTAGCAAAAATACCTTCCCGGGGCATAACACAATCGCCAACCTGTTTATATATCTCACAACGATCATGGCATTCCTTACCAATCTGGGTAACTTCTAGCAAAACCTCATCTCCCAACCGAAGTTGTTCCCCTATTGGTAATACTGCCACATCCATACCTTGCACTGTTAAATTTTCTGCAAAATCTCCTGGTCCTACTTTTGCGCCCTTCTGCTGCATCTTCTTAATACTGGCAAGAGACAGAAGGCTGACCTGACGGTGTCCATAACCACTATGAGCATCGCCCGAGAAACCTTCCCCCTTGACAACTAAAACAGACCTTACAGGTGTCTTCTTGACTCCTTTTTTCTGACTTACATTAATCGAAAAAAGATTTGCCTGAGGCACAATATCACACCCTTCTAAATTCTTCTGCTATCTTGACTCAACTCCAAACCCTTTCAGGCAACCACAAGGGTTGCCCCTACCGTCAACCCAACCTCGTCCAACATCCAACTTCTAACTTCCAACCTCCAAGTTATCCTCCTATCATAGACATTTGCTTGCTAGTATCACACTGTAATATTCTTTCTAGCGAATTTTCACCGGCCAGAAAGGGATCAGGACGCAGTTTTAGCGACTGCTCAACCTGGAACTTGAACCTTCCTGGGTTGTCTAAATAGGGACGCAAAGGAATTTCATCAGCAGTAAATAAGCAAGGTTTTATAGCACCTGAAGAAGTAATCCTCAAACGGTTACAGCTTTTGCAAAAATGACGACTTAAAGGGGAAATGAAACCCATTTTACCCCGACTGCCTTTAATTTGATAATACTCAGCCGGACCACCCCCAAATGAACCGGAAGATTTTACCAGGGGATAAATCTTTTTACATCGCTCTATTACTTCTTGCAAAGCAATAAAATGCTTTTCCCACAATTTATCCTCCATGCCTATCGGCATAAACTCAATAAATCTTACATGGAGGGAAGGATTTAATGTTAGCTTAAGAAACTTTTCGATCTCTGTATCGTTTATACCTTTCATTAAGACTACATTTATTTTTACAGGAACTAGACCAACTTTTACGGACGCCTCTATGCCCTCTAAGAGCTGAGCGTAGACATCTCCCCGGGTAATCTTCTTTAAAACTGCCGGGTTTAATGAGTCCATACTTATATTCACTCGCATCAAGCCTGCTTTTTTAAGTTCTGCAGCCTTTTTTGCAAGCAAGACGCCGTTAGTAGTCAAGGAAAGATCATCTATTGCCGGCAAAATAGCTATCCTTTGTACTATTTCTAGTAAATCAGACCGCAAAAGAGGCTCTCCACCTGTTATTCTTATTCTTCTAACACCCAACATGGAAAATCTCAGGACAATTTTATGAATCTCTGTAGCAGACAAAACCTCATCAGCACTCAAAGAAGATTGACACTCCTGCTTCTCGCCTAGTCGGCAATAAAAACAATTCAAATTGCACCTTTCAGTTATCGACAGGCGCAAATAATCAATATCTCTGCCAAAATCATCCTGCAACAAGTTGTCCACTTCCTTTGTTGGTTGTCAGGTTCATGGTTCACGGTTCATGGGTTAGCTGTCTTATCACATTCGGCAGGCTTAGTATCACGGCAAACAAGCATTTGGATGCGGGGTATCTGTAACACGGCAAACAAGCATTTGGATGCGGGGTATCTGTAACACGGCAAACAAGCATTT
>CAZLTH010000090.1:0-7068 GCA_964562355.1 uncultured Syntrophomonadaceae bacterium
TATGGACGAAAAGACAAGTAAGATTGTACAGGTTATTTAGGAACAAGCCCTAAGGGTACAGGATGTATAAAAAGAAACTCTCTGCTTTGTTTTATTAGTGGGTAGAAATTAGAAAGAGTTTACTTTATCATTGAGGAAACAGTAACATTTAAGAAAAAATTATATAGCCTGAACAGTTACGTTCAAATATTAGTGGAACGAGCAGAAAAGGGGTGTATTTATGGATAAAGCAATGATTCGGGTTAGAATAAGTTCCCATGATGCTCATTATGCTGGTGATTTAATTGATGGAGCTAGGATGATGGAATTATTTGGAGATGTAGCCACTGAGTTATTGATCAGACATGATGGAGATGAGGGTCTTTTTGTGGCCTATGATAAAGTAGAGTTTCTGGCACCGGTTTATGTGGGAGATTACATCGAGGCGAGTGGAGAAATAACCAAAGTGGGTAACACATCCCGGAGGATAGAGTTTGAAGCTAGGAAGGTCATTGCTTATGCTAAGGAAGCAGAGTTTGATTCTGCTGCTGATGTGTTGGAGAAACCAATCATAGCTTGCCGAGCTAGCGGAACATGCGTAGTTGCGCTAGAAAAACAAAGAAAATGAGTAGGAGGTGGGATGATGCAAAAACTAATCATTACGGCGGCGATTACTGGGGCAGAAGTTACCAAAGAACAACAACCTAATTTGCCGGTGACTATAGCAGAGCAGGCTGATGCTGCCTATGCAGCTGAACAGGCAGGGGCTGCTATTATCCACCTACATGTCCGCGATCAAGATGGAAAGCCTACCCAGGATAAAGATGTTTTTGCTGCAGCCACCAAGCTGATGCGAGAAAAAGGAGTAAAGGCCATTATCCAACTTTCGACCGGTGGAGCAGTTGGTATGAGCTGGCAGGAAAGAATCCAGCCTGTTTATATTAGACCGGAGATGGCTACTTTGGATTGTGGTACTACTAATTTTGTGGACGAGATTTTTGTCAACGATATGCCTTTGATGCGAAATTTTGCCAGAAAAATGATAAAGTACGATATTTTACCGGAACTGGAATGTTTTGAAGCAGGTCATATTTACAATGCCTTGCAGCTACAGAAAGAGGGGCTGTTACCAAAACATCTTCACTTTGATCTGGTTTTAGGTGTACCCGGAGCAATAAAAGCCTCTATCAAAAATCTTTTGTACCTGGTAGAATTATTACCGCCTGATGCTACTTGGACGGTGGCCGGTATCGGGTGGCATCAACTGCCTATGGCTGTGCATGCTATTTTAATGGGAGGACACGTAAGAGTCGGTTTTGAGGATAATATTTATTATAGCAGAGGTGAACTAGCGGAGAGTAATGCCCAGTTGGTAGCTAGGATTGTGAGGTTAGCTGGTGAGCTTGGCAGGGAGATCGCAACGCCGGATGAGGCAAGAAGGATTTTGGGGATAAAGACCGGAGTTTTGGGTTTTGGGTTTTGAGTTTTGGGTTGGGGGTGAAGACGAGGAGTATGAGCCCTGACAACGGCGAGAGGCAAGGTGTGCGGGGGATGGCTTACGAGTCCTGATGACTGATTACTGACGACCAAACAAGAAAGGCGTGATTAAGATGCGCAAAGGGAACAAGTATGGGGCTCACCGGGTGATTGAGCCAAAAGGGGTATTGCCACAACCAGCAAAGAAGATTGATAACAGCATGGAAATTTATGATAATGAGATTTTAATTGATGTGCAGACTCTAAATATTGACTCGGCTAGTTTTACTCAAATCAAGAAAGAGGCTGCAGGTGACATTGAGAAGATTAAGGGGAAAATGATGGCGATAGTAGAGGCAAGAGGCAAGCATCATAACCCTGTAACAGGTTCGGGTGGTATCTTAATCGGTACTGTTGAAGAGATAGGTAAAAGCTTGTCAGACATTGATTTAAAGGTTGGCGACAGAATAGCTACTCTGGTTTCATTGTCTTTGACTCCTTTAAAAATTGACAGAATTAAGGAAGTAAGGGCAGAGATAGATCAAGCAGATATTGTGGGAAAAGCCATTCTTTTTGAAAGCGGCATCTATGCAAAATTGCCCAGGGATATGCCGGACACCCTGGCTTTATCTGTTCTGGATGTGGCCGGTGCCCCAGCTCAGGTAGCGAAATTAGTTAAACCCGGAGATACTGTTTTAATTATTGGTGCTGGCGGAAAATCAGGGTTGCTTTGTATTTATGAAGCTAAAAAGAGGGCAGGTATTACAGGCAAAGTAATTGGATTAGGACATAGTGATGCCAGTTGTGCAAGAATGCGTGAACTAGGTCTGGCAGATATTATATTACAGTGTGATGCCACTAAACCCTTGGAAGTTTTGGAGATGATAGAGGAAGCAACTGATGGAGAATTAGTAGATATTACAATTAATAATGTTAACATATCTGATACAGAAATGGCTTCAATTTTAGCAACCAAAGATGGCGGCAAGATTTACTTTTTCAGTATGGCTACAAGCTTTACCAAAGCAGCTTTAGGAGCTGAAGGTGTGGGTAAAGATGTGGAGATGATTGTTGGCAACGGCTATACAAAGGGACATGCGGCGATATCTTTAGACCTTTTAAGGGAAAGCAAAGGGTTAAGAGAGATTTTTATGCGCTTATATTCATAGCTGGTGGGAAAAGATGGAGCTATGGTTGGTAAATAGTTAGAAGCTAAGACTATGAAAAAAATATCAGATAACTAATGCCAGCATGTTGCACATGTCAACATGCTGGCATTAGTTATTCACTTGAATTATTTATACTTTTTTGATTTCCTCAGCAATAATTTGTGCAAATTTAACTGGTACCGCATTGCCAATCATCTTGTAAGCGTTAGCAATGTTTGTATAATAAAACTTGAAATCATCAGGGAATGTTTGAACTCTAGCACATTCTCTGACAGTAAATCTCCTATATAGGTCCTCCTTACCTAGCATAAATATTCTTTTATTTTGTTCAACAAACTGCATCTTAGGTGCTTGAGGGTGTAGAGGTGCATGCCTTCCACCTGCTTGAATCGTAAACGATTGTTCTCCCCAGCCTCTCACTCGATTTCTGGACATATATATAGTTGAGAATCCGCCATTCATATATTCGTGATTTAATACTTTGCACTTGTCACCATTGCTCTTATTGTAATCTAATGCTTTAACTTCTAATCCTTGCAAATCTCCGATAGCATCTCTAAGCGTTACTTTATGCTTGAGCGGTTTTGGAAATATGAATTTCTTATTCAAATCATTTCGAATTCCGATATAAAAGACTCTTTTTCTATCTTGTGGGACACCATAATCAGCAACATTCAGTAAGCTCATGGATAATGTATATCCACTCTCCTTAAATAATTTTACAAATTCAGCGACTGCATTTCTATTTCTAGCAGCTAACATCCCTTTGAATCCTTTATCCCTCGTAGCGCACCTGCTTCGCTCCAACTTTGACATGGTGGTCCACCAATTACACCATCACAATCTGGGATTTCATGCGATGATATTTTTCTTATATCTCTAGTATCTAAAAAAGTACTATGATTTTTTTGATAAGTCTCCCATATTGTTTTGTCATATTCATTTGCCCAGATAACATCAAAGCCTGCCTTGCTGAAGCCTAAATCAAGTCCCCCCGCTCCTGAAAAAAGTCCTACTACTTTCATCTATTTTCCTCTGCATTATATTCCCTTTTTCCCTCAGCAACTTTATACTCCAATACTTTATCTTTCTCATAAATCTCCTTGCTGGGTATATATTCCATTATTTCGTCAAGACCACAATTAAACGCTTTGCAAATTTTGTCTAGAGAATCAATGTCTATTCGTTGTACTGTTTCATTATACAATGCCCCAATGGTATTAGGGCGTATTCCTGTTAATTCAGATAATTGCTTGCGTGTCATTTTATGCTTTCCTAGCATATCAGACACTTTAATTTTAATCATAAAAACACCTCATTTATCTAGATTAATAATACCATTAAGTATATTAAATGTCAAGTTAGGTATTATAAATATCTTTATTCGTTATTTTCAGAAAAATATAAGCTTAAAAATTGATATAGAGAAGTATGTAAGGGTCTTGTTTGTTCACAAACTCAGATGTAAAATCGTCCTTGTTACAGAAGGACTTTCTAAGGAAGAAACAGAAAGAGTTTATATGACCCATAATACTTCCTTGCAGAAGAAGGCCCTAGACAAGGCTCTAGCTGACTATGGAGGCTCAGCTAAAGAGCAGTACTGCTGTATGGCAGTATGATGTTGTTATGGGTTTTGGGCTAGAGGGCGTATAGTTGAAAAGGAGAACCAGAAATGACATCAGTAACTGTTTTCATCCGCAAGCTGCAGGCTTCTCACCAGTCGCAAAGTTTTACAAAATTCTTACCTCTAAATAATGAGCTGGTTGCCGAAATAAGAAGCACAGTTAAAGAAATCTTTGATGCTATGGGTGGAGAATCCCTTATCAAGTCAAGCGGAGATGTCTACATCAAACCCAATGGTATTGATGCCAAGCCATATTGTTATACACGACCGGAACTGGTCAGGGCCGTCATTGAATACTGGTTTGATGCTGGCGCTCGCAAGATATACCTGATAGAAAATTCAACACAGGCTAATTATACACGCATTGTATTTGAAAGTAACGGCTATCTCCAGATTTGCCGGGATACTGGTGCTATTCCCATTTATCTTGATGAGCAGAGGACGAAAACTTTCAAATTTGTAAGGGAAGATACAGCGACAGAAGGTGGTGCCGGGGAGTACAACCTGGCAAGCTTTGAAATGCCTGTAACCGTTGTTGAAAAGCTGATCGAAAGAGGTCATGAAAACCTGTATGTTAATCTCCCAAAGCTGAAGACACACTCCATGACTGGTGTTACGCTGGGAATTAAGAACCAGTGGGGTTTCCCAGCGCATGGAAGTAGGGGGATAGATCATAACTATAATCTTGCTCCCAAGTTACTGGACATTCTTTCCTATGTAAAACCTGATATAACGCTGATTGAAGGTGTGGAAGGTACGATTCACGGTCATTATCCTGCGACTGCGCTGGCCGACGAGTGTATTAAACCTTTCCGTCTACTTATCGGCAGCAGAAATGTAGTTGCCGCTGACCTTGTAGGCACCAAGATATTTGGTCTGCATAAGAACGATGTGCCGCATCTGCAACTAGCCGTTGAACGAGGCTACGGCGGAGAAGTAAGTGATCTCCAGGATATTGAACTCACAGGCGATATTACCAATCTTGATTCTATTGACCTTATCGGTGACATGCCTAAAGGCGGTTCATACCCAACTGGTCTGTACGATTCATTTCCAGATGACGTTCAAATTATCAAGGGTAAAGAGATGGCATGTCGGGAAGGTTGCGTCAATAATCCCCTGACATTGCTGCAGATTTTGTATAATGATCACAATGGTAAAGGTGGCTGGACTTTGATGATGGGTAAAGGCTTCGATGTAAAAGAAATTGATAACTTAAAAGGCAGGGTGCTGATTGCAGGTCATTGTGCCGTGGAAGAAATTTCTCCGAAGCTTATCAAAAGGCTGGGGAGAAAAAACGTGTATCTCAGCGGCGAATGTAACGATCTCTGTTCAACTGCAGAAGCGATGTTTCATCTCATGAAGGTCAATCCTGTTACCCTAAGTCTCTCTAAATTTCCTAACGTCAATACGCGCCCTTATGCTGGCCAAGTTAAACGGCTCAAGTTCCAGAGTGCCGGATTTGTTGTCACATATACTGAAAAAAGTGTAACTACTTGTGTTTGGCAGAAAAACTAAAAACTTGAAATCGCAACTTGAGGTGATGATAATTGCTGGAAATTAAATGCATTGAAAACAAAGAAGAAAAGTCAACAGTTACAGAAGATATTATAAGAGCGCTAAAACAGTGGTTTGGAATTGAAGAATCGATTATAGAGTACGTAGAAGGTGTCAAAGATAATAAGTTTTATTGTGTTTATGATGATGATAAGCCAGTTGGCTTCTGTTCAATCAAGCACAACACAAAAGACACAGCGGAGATTTATGTGGCAGGTATACTAGAAAAATATCATAGAAGCGGCATAGGTACAGAAATGATTTCACTCATAGAGGAAGATTTGACTGCAGCAGGGTATAAAATGTTTATGGTAAAAACACTTAGCGAAAGTAGCCCAGATGAGTGGTATAAAAAAACAAGACTATTTTACAAAAAAGTAGGGTTTTATCCGCTAGAAGAAATGAAAGAGCTATGGGGCGAAGAAAACCCATGTTTAATAATGGCAAAGAGTTTGTATTAAAAAGTATCCTAGTTATTTTCAGCATCCTTTATTTTCTTCAAATGCATTGCTTTTGCTAGGTAAACAAAGGGAGTATCAGCCGCTGCCACAATCCATTTAAGAAAATAGGTTGTAAGCAGTATTGACCAGAAAACTTCTGCCTCAAATACTCCCAAGAAAGCAATAACACAAAAGATTATACTGTCAATCAACTGACTTACCATTGTGCTGAGATTATTTCTGATCCAGAGCTGTTTTTCTCCCGGGAATATTTTTTTCCACAGTGCAAATGCCCAGATATCGTGCATTTGACTCAGCAGGTAGGCGACTAAACTGGCTACTGCTATCCGTGGAAGAAGAAGGAAAATAGTTTCCAGTGCTCCCTGCACAAAGTCAGAAGGATGTGGGATAAAAGCCACACTGATTTGCATAATTATCACAGTGGCTACTAAGGCAAAAAAGCCAATCCACACCGCCTTCCGAGCAGCCTTTTTACCGTAAAGCTCATTTAAAATGTCAGTGACCAAAAAAGATGTGCCGTAAATAATATTACCCAGCGTAGCAACAAATCCAAAAAGCTCTACCGTTTTCAGCACCTGAATACTGGCTAGAATCATTGCCACACCAATCCAAGCATACAGCCCTTCTTTCCCAAAAAACTTGAAGGCAAGCAACACCGCTCCAAAATTAACCAACATAAGAAAAACCCACAGCAACTCATTCAACATTCCATTCAATACGCACAAAATATCTCTCTCCTCATCTTTAGTTTTGATAACGCAGGATTTCGCGAACTGCACAACACCAGCTGGAGCAAGTCAAT
>CAZLTH010000091.1:0-7023 GCA_964562355.1 uncultured Syntrophomonadaceae bacterium
TAAACATAGACGTAATTCAAAAAGCAACAGGTCTTTCCAGCGAGGAGATTTCAAAGCTGGTGCATTAGGAAAGTTATATCCACGAGAAGCACGGTTTTTTGATGTAGTGTTTAAAGAGCTATCTACACTAGTAGATAGCTCTTTTTCTTTTTTACTCCCAACTCAACCTATCCACCGCCTGTTGTAATTCCTCTTCACCCGGAACAGTATATAGCCGGGTGGTTTCCAAGCTGGAATGTCCCGCAAGTTCTGCTACTATTTGTAATGGAGTATCTTTATTTACCAATTCTTTACAGAATGTATATCTGAGTGTATGTGGTGAGACCGCCTCTAATTTCGCAGTGTAAGCATATTTCTCAACCATTTGCCTTATCGCCCTGCTACTGATAGGTGTTCCGTGTTTTGTTGCCCATAGAATTTTCCTAGCATCTTCAAACCATACTAATAGAGGTCGCCGGATGTCATTACAAAGTGGTACAGTACGAAACTTGCCACCTTTACCGAAAAGCTTAACATCGCTTTTTCTTTCTGAAACTGAAAAACACTCTTTCGTTAAGCTAGCTACTTCTGCCACACGCAAACCAGCCTGTAACATCAGCCGAACAATAAGCTCGTCCCTCAGATTGTCAGCATTTAAAACTGCTCGTATGAGAGCAGCCTGCTCTGTCCGGTTCAACCATTTTGGTTGAGCTTTTTTTACTTCTGGTATAAGCTTAGCTTTTCCTAATTGGCAAACTGGTATTTCTTTCATGTCCGCCAACCAACGATTGAAAACTTTTACCACGGTTAAAAGTCTGTTAACAGTTTTTACAGCAAGTTCATTTTTCTTCTCTTCCCTAAAATCAACCAAATCAATAGCGGTGCAAGTCACCGGATCAATACTTTTTTTCTCGCACCACTGGAAAAAACCTCTAACACTTGCAGTATAACTTCTGACACTACTTGGTGCATGCGTGGTTTGTAAATGATTTTGAAACGCCTTTAAAAGCATTTCTTTGTTTTCGGTAGTGTTTGTGGCAGAGGTGGAACGAAAAGAAGTTTTACTGTCAACAGATAATATTACGTTAGCTAATTTTGTTGAGAAGTGGTTACGAGATTATGCTGAACACCAATTAACCCCTAGAGGTGTGGAGCATTATAAATATCTATTAGTGCGAGTGCTGCAGGCACTGGGGCATCTAAAACTGACAGAGATTACAGCATTACATATTATGGAGTTCTATAACAAGTTACGTAAAGAAGGAGCAAGAAAAGACGATAAGCAGGGAGGATTATCTGAACAGACTATAAAGCACCACCATACAGTAATTAGAAAAGTTTTAAATGATGCTATAAGTTGGAACTTGTTGACTACTAACCCAGCAAGCCGAATAAAAGCACCAAAAGTGGAAAAGAAAGAAGTCTCTTTCTATGATGAAGAACAAACAGCTCAGTTATTAACTGCATTAGAAAATGAAAAGCCTCGGTTTAAAATCATGGTGAAGTTAGCTATCGTAACAAGTTGTCGCCGGGGAGAAATAATAGATTTTAAGTGGTCAGACATTGATTTTGAAAAGAAAGAAGTTACTATTGGACGAGCTATTTCTACTGTGAAGGGACGAGAACAAATTATTAAGCTCCCAAAAACAGAAAAACCTCGTAAAATAACACTCCCTAAAGGAATCATAGGAGTGTTGAAAGATTACAAGAAGTATCAGAATGAGGAGCGATTGAAGAAAGGATGGGACAAAACTGAATGGTTGTTTACCGGGAGATATGGTGAGTTACTATATTTAAGCACTTCCAGCAGACAGTTTAAGAAGTTCATTAAAAGACATAATTTGCATTCAATAACTTTACATGGTCTGAGGCATACTCATGGGACAACTCTAATAGCTGCCGGCTTAGATATTCGGACAGTAGCCCATAGGTTAGGACATAGCGGAACGTCAACGACTTTAGATATTTATACGCATCTTCTGAAAAGTGCTGACCAAGCAGCAGCTGATGTGATGGATGAAGTTTTGGAGAAGAGTAAAGCAACCAACCACCTAGTAAAATAGATGGTCGTTTGGTTGTAGAATATACTGTACCCTGCTTGTTTTTTATTCTTCTTGTTCGAGTTCCTAAATTCATGAATGTAATGCTAGTTCCTGTGGGAATGGCAAGTAGGCATGAATGATAGTCACATTCAATCTGAAATACCGTGACAATCCGCAAAAAGTTGAAATTTTATCCTAGACAACCTACAGAAATATCGTTCTACAACAGAAGTTATTCCCTGATTAATTTGCAAGTTGACGATAAGTCACAGCAAGTTATTTTTACAAGTGTTTTTACCAAAAAAAATGCCTGCAAACATCAAGAATCACGAAATTTAGTAACAAAAAGATGGGGTCAAAAGATTGATTCCCCATAGCAACACCGCAACTTCCTTCTTCTGGACAATCAAAAATTTTGCGGCTTGGTTATAAAAGAAACGTTCAAAAGGGCTCAAATAGCGATGGATAAGCGCTATTTGAACCCTTTAAACATGCAAAACTTCCGATTGATTCCTCTGAGAACCGCCCCATGGTTTCTTCACGGCTGAACATTGCGATCTGGAACTATATGTAAACATTAATTATGAATTTTGGGAGGAGAAATGTTCTTATAGTAATTATTAAATATGGTCATACATATAGCAAACAATACGGATAATATCCCAGAAGAAGTAATTGCTGTATAAACTTCATATCCAGACCAATAGTACCGTAACGGAACACCCAATAAAAACGTTATACTAAAATAGATAGAAAAGCTTTTTAAAAAATTTATTATTTTAGGTTTGATACTAATTCAGCCCTTTCTTTTATTTTAATAATTTATAGTATGGCTAAACCCTCAAAAAGAGACTTCTAAAAAAATGGTCATCATTCATTTCCCTTATGCTTCACTCTCCTAGTTTGTACGAAGATACTTCTGTTGATTTAGACTTTTTGGGGATTAGCCATACTATGTATTTTATCTACAGATATACCTATATACCTATAGCCTCGCAGCCTGCGCTAATCCACCACCTAGTACCCCCAAAACAGCACCAGTTGCCATAGCCCTAAGAGTACTACGCCACGTTGGTCGAATACTAGAGTCCATATGATGTGCTACCCCTCCGACTATTCCTCCTATAAGTGCCCCTCCTAAGAGATGTTTTGGATTTATCTCCACCAACAACATCTCTTGCTCATCAACCATAACCACACAAAAATCTTCAATCGGAACAGCCACCATACCATCTTCTGTCGGAACAAGCACAGAGTTATCCTTAACTTCTAACTCTTTTACCTGACCATCAACGGTAAGGGTAACAACCTCCGGCAGATACAGAGGAATAAATAAATATTCTTCACCGTACTCCTCATCTCCTTCTACTACCAGCATCGGTTGTCCATCAATTATCTCAATTTCAACGTCTAACCATATTATTTCTTCTTCCCAGTCCTCATTTCCTGCTTGTACTGTTCCTACCATCCCTGGCACTACAGAAAAAATCATTGCCAACGCTACCAACATCGCTAATGCTTTAACTCCTACTTTTTTCACTTTATACAACCTCCTATGTTTATTTTCAGCACAACTTTAGCTCAAACTTTTTTTAGCCTAGTCTCGCTACCGCTAGCACCACCTTCCCCGACCATAATTAGCTAATACTTTTTTGAAACCAATAATCACTACCATCTCCTACTATACCAGCCCCCCCCCCGAAACAGTCAAGTATTTTTTTGTAAAGTTGCAAAGTTGTAAAGTTTCTGCCAAATTGCTGGATTCAGTCACAAAAACCCCACACCCACAAAACACTTTCCCCTAGAAACAAATGGCGGAGATTTGGCGTCCTACTTTTCATAACTATTCATAACAGAATATAACAGAACGCCACAGCAAGACAATATTTACCAAATAGGGGGAAAAAGAAAAAGCCTTCAAACGTTGATGTTTAAAGGCTTTTTCGTTTCTTTCTATGGTGGAGATGATCGGATTCGAACCGATGACCCCCTGCTTGCAAGGCAGGTGCTCTTATTTTAGGCAAACGGCTGAAACGCAGTATCCATGCAGGTTTATAGCTTGTTACTTAACTCTAAAATCACTTTCTGATGTCCGTTTGATGTCCAACGAATCAAAAGTTATTGAAAGCAACGGCTTTATATGGATAATTGTTCCAACGCTTTCACCACGCCGGTATGCCCTTTTTCAGCCGCTTCTTGCAAAGCAACTTTGAGTGGTAACGGCTTCGGACGATAAGGTCTTGGTTTCAAACAAGCACAATAAGCATCTACTCCGGCGATTAACAGCGACACTGGCAAAGGATTAGCTATTTTATTTGGATACCCTCTTCCCTCCGGCCGTTCATAAACTATACTCGGCGAGGCTATATAATCGTATTTTAGATTGCACTAAAAAGGTGTAAACACAAGACCAGTAACCCTATAGCACTCAATTTCCAAATATTTAGGAAATACGAATTTGTGAACTCGGTGAGTATAACAGGAAAAATATTAAAAGACGATATCCTCCACTGACTCTACTCTGTTTCCCATCCTGAACGATGCCATAGCGATAAATCTTATCAAAATAACCCTCATAAAGCTCCGCCAAGGCTTCTTTATCTCCTGCTTGAGCCCGGTGTTGTTGGGCGGAGCTTTATTCATCTTGCATCCAACGACCTCCGCTATCTCAGCCGATGACACAATTATCTAAATGCTACTGGCCAAACTCCTCTATCCACATCATCATTTCTTGCTCTAATCCCTGCCGTTCCTCCGGGGCTACTAATTCACCCTTTGCAGCATGGTCAAGGAATACAAGGACAACTTGTGTTCTTTCCCCAGGGGTCAATGTTTTAAAGAACTCCTCCGTTTCCACTTTGTTCTTTAAAATATCAGGATCAAGTTCGGGAAAGAGTTGCTCAAATACAGCAACCCATACTTCTTTTACATCATCGGGTAACGCTACATCAGGTTCAGTTACCGACGACGTCGGTAAGGGTTCTCCGCCCTGAAGAAACTGGAGCAGAACTTCGTTGCCAACAAGTGCTCGAACAGCCTTAATATACTGTGGTTGTACCTCACCAGTGAACCAAACTGTTATTCTCTGATCTCGCCATGATGAAACTGTGTGACTAACGAAACCTTCGTTTTCTATATTACCAAATCTCTCCCAAATGTCATCTTGCCAACCAGAAATTTCCTCACTAGTAAATCTAACCTGGAAGAAGTCGAATTCTACACCTTCAATACCTTCCACTATCGTTTTTACGGACTCTTTATACTCGTCCTTCACTTCCCTAAGCCCTACTAGGATAATAATGTTGGCAAAACCTGTCTCAGAATCTACCTTGCCAAAGTTTTGGCTAAAATCTACCAAAGGCACACCTGCAGCAATTAAATCAGATGAAGCATTAACTAATTTTTCATAAACTTCCAGGTGCGCAGGGTTAAAGATAAGCACAAGCGACTCCACCACCGACTCTGCTACAGGTGGTTCAGAATTTACATCACACAAATTTCTTCTGTTAAATTCTATACCTAATTCTGCTACTAAATCATCAAATCGTGTCCAATCATCTGCCATATCACCTGATACAATATCACCTGTCATACTATATACTGTTTCAAAATAAAGTTGCTCTAACCTCTGGATGTCGGCCTTTGTTACTCCTTCTGGTATTGTGGCGCCTGCCATGAGTTCTTCAAACGATTGCAATATTAGTGGTACTTCACAAATTTCAAGTATCCTGCTCTCCCAAGTTATTCCCAACTCCTCTGCCAAAGCATCAAATTACGTCCAGTCTTGCCCCTCCAAACATTCTATTACCTTTGTTTCGTAATAGAGCTTTTTTAATCTCAACATATCCACCTCTGATGCTTCTAACGGTATTACGGCAGCTACCATAAATTGCTCAAAAGATGGCCATCCACACGGCGCTTTATCGGCTTCAGCATTATAGGGTATTTCACCTCTAACATTACTCGTACCTACGCCGGTGCAACCTGTCAAAGCAACAGCAAAAACCAGCACAAACGATAATAACACTAAACCCCTTTTCATTTTCCAACTTTGCATTGTTAATCCTCCTCCTTGTTTTTTTAAAGAACATTAGTAGTATGTTTACTCTTGTTTATTGTTCTTTATTATTTAGACGTAGTAAAAAAGGAAAAGTTCCATATAGAAGTTGATGATGTTTTTTATGATGCTGTTCGATCATAACTTGGACTGTTTCTGGTACACCTAAATTCATAGCGGTTTTTTACCACTTATGGGATGACAGTCCATAACGTACTTATCAGCTGGTTTTAATAATGCCAACGGTTCAGTAAAATAATTGTCTAACCACGTTGCCTTCCCTAGATCATGCAACAAAGCTGCCAAAAGTACTTCCTCTCGGTCAAAGTTATCCGCTAGCTTTGGGTCGATTTCTAATACTTTTTGAGTCGTGATATATACTCTCGTGGAATGTGCGGCTAACGATTTGTTCTTTTTTAGAATTATTACTCCGGCTTTGGCTATCTCTTCTAAAACGGGCATAATGACATCACCTCTTTCAAAGTTTTTCTGGTCTGGTATATATTAGCCTTTTCTGCATAGGTTTGCAAGTGTTACAAAAACAGGATTCATTATTAAGATACGGGTAAAATATCTAGAATTTTTTCATTTACATAAAAACGACCTGATGATATAATGTATTTACACTTTAGCAAGGAGGTTAGTTTTAGTGTATATTGATCCAAAAAATGACTTCGCCTTCCATTGGATGTTTGGTAGAATAGAAAACAAAGACATTTTACTAAATTTTCTCAATGCGGTGTTTAAATTATCACCAGATAAAATACTTACGGACATAACCTTAATTGATACCAATCTTGTTAAAAAGGCGGTGCAAGAGAAAGGTTCTCGTTTGGATGTGAGAGCTGAAACCAAAACAGGCGAGCAAATAAATATAGAAATACAATTGGTAAACGAGTATAATATAGAAAAACGCACCTTGTTTTATTGGAGTAGAATGTATGC
>CAZLTH010000092.1:0-6805 GCA_964562355.1 uncultured Syntrophomonadaceae bacterium
TACACTACTCTTTTATTTTTTTCTGCCTCTTCACGCACCTTAGCAATCTGTTCAGGTGTAACAGCACGCTCAAAACTGCGCATGCCTGCTAATTTAAACCCGTGTTTTTTAGCTAAAAGACTAATTTCATCAATACGTTCCGGGGACAGGTTGCGCCCCAAGGTATAATTTTCAAAACGTCCTTCCAAGGTCAAAATCATAGTTTCTGCCATACAGGCATAGGCAGTCCGGGGTGGAAAGCCAAAATTGAAGTTAAAATTAACATCCCCGGGTATTTCTACTACACCGCCTTCTATCACCAAAACATCTGTTCTTTCTGCCGCTACTCTCCGGGAGACATCTCTTGGCCGGGCTACATCACAAACAACTGCTCCCGGCTTCAAATCTGCTGGCTCTATCAATGATTCGGAGGATCCCGATACGGCGATAATAATATCTGCTCGCCTGATAGCTTTTCTTGTTTCTTTAGATATCGCTACTGCCAGCCCTGTTTCTGCCATTATTTTATCCGCCAACAGTTCTAGATTAGCTTCATTACGGGCTAAAAGAGTTAAAAACTTCACTTCTCTAGCCAAAACCCGGGCACAGACACTCCCTATCGAACCAGTAGCTCCCAAAACCAACACTTCCGCCTTGCTCAAATCATGACCCATAAGGCGAGCAGCTTCCTTGGTTCCTTCCAGTGCCGTGGCTACGGTATAGCTATTCCCTGTAGTTACAGCAATATTTAAATTTTTGGCTATGGTTATGCCCGCATCTCCCACTACGGAAGTCATTGCTCCTAACCCCACTATTTTTGCGCCTGCTTTTTCTGCCAACTTACCAGCACGAATTATCTTTTTTAAAACAAAGCTCTGCGGCAAGCTAAGCATCTGAGAGGCTGTCAATGGGCAACCACTAAAAAGACCGCTACAGGAAGAATGCGCACTTTCAATCCCTGTTATTTCCGAGACTTTAAATGGGGGAAGAGCACTCAAAATAGTTTCCACTACCGGACGTGGCCAAGAACGCATAAATTTTAATTTGCGAAAGATGTCCTCCAACTCAAGAGGGTGAACGATAAAAGCAAAACGATTCATATTATCCCTGTACCTCCTGATTTAGTTGCAATATTTTAGGTTTTAAGTCCAGTTCTTCTATAAGAACATCATATTCTGACGGCTTAAGCTCCCCATTTTCTCCGGCAAGAGCTACCAGCAAAGCTTCCATCACGTTAGTGCCAAAAGAACGACCTTCAAGCACTGGCGTAGTAGTAACCAGCGTTTTGACTTTTGCCTGGCGCAACACCTCTACATCTTTTACTGTGGTCGTATTGGTTATAACTACTTTCCCTGCCAGTTGGGGCGGCATGTTGCGATATATAAAATGAAAATCTCCGGCAATTATGTCTGCTCTATCAAAATATTTCGTGTGCCTTGGTACTGTTTTATGCTGCTGCTCACCTGTGGGATAAAGCATCTTAAAGGGCAATAACCGGACAATAGGAGCTAGGGTGCTCACCGTTCTTTGTAAAAACCCCAAGGAATTTATGGGAATAGGTAAGCCAAGTATAAAAAGCAGATCTCCGTAGGTCACTTTTAATCCCAATTCCTCCAAAGAAAGAGCCATGCCGTAGCGATCAGCACCACTGGTCATGAGAACGCTATTGGCCTCATTTAAAATATTCGTTTCTCTTCCAATATGTAAAACAACTTTTCTCTCTAGAGTATTCTTTAAACCGGAACCGTCCACAATGGGAGTCTTTTCTGCCGCACGAACAATTCTTAAAGCATCCCTTATCGCATATCTTTTAGGACCAGCAGACACATATAAATCCATACCTCCCAGTCCAAAACAATCCACTTCCCCATCCAGTTTTTTAATTACAGAAATCATCTTCTTCATATCTCCGTCAGTACCAATTCTCTCTATACAACAAGGTTCTCCTCCAAAATTCATTTCTAGCCGGTGATCTCTTTCGGAAGAGCCTAAGCTTATACCTACGATATGTTTCATTTGCTTTCCTTTCCTAATACTTTCTGGAGCAAGCTTTTCAACCTCTCCGGCTCCAAATAAATATCTTCCTTTATAGGGGTATCCCCTATCTCAATATACAAAACTTGGTTGTCAAAAAGAACTTCCGCCAGCTCTATCCATTTGCTGGAACCAAGGACGATAATCGTATCACATTCACGCAAGCGAGAAACTATCTGCATGATCTCGTTAAAAAATTCCATTCCTGAACGCTCCTGAGCAAACTGCCAGCGCTCTTTCTCCGTCATCAAAAGTGAAAAATCAACTCCTACTTCTTGCGCTATTTGAGCAAGCTCTTCCTTATTCTGCAAAGGGAAACCCAGCAAACCCAATTTTTTACCCCTTCTTACTTCCCCCAAATTTTCCAATCGGGATATAAAGGCACGGTCAAGATGCAGTCTTACAGCAACTTCCTGCTGTGAAAGTCCCTGACTACGTAAGGCAAATATCTTTCCTACGGTACGGTTAGCCTTTTTTGCATCAAGCAACTTGTCACCAATACGAAAAAAATCCACTTCGTCCCACCTCCCTGCAAATAGAATAAGCCCATGTGCACAATATTGTGAACACAGGCTTATTCTATCATGTTTCTTTGTCTTTGGCAATATGCTGCCTTGCTAATTAATTTCTTACCCCGTATTGATGAAAAACAAATTCTATGTTACTCTTAAGAGAGATAAAACACAAACTAAAATACCTTTGGAGAGGTGGGTCAAGTGAAAAAGATAGACTGTTTCGGAGATATTTGCCCAGTACCTCTTATCAAAATTATTGCAGAACACCAGAAAATGTCTATGGGAGAATCTGTTATGTTAGTAACAGACCATAGCTGTTCAGAAGAATCTATCAGTGATTATTTCAAAGATGCAAAAACCACAGTAGAATCTGAAGAAGTTATGAACGGGGTATGGGAAATAGTTGTCACTAAATTTTAGCAAAAGCTTTTTTTGCCTATTTTTTTGAAGTACTGAATAAAACCTTTCGTAGAACTGTTCAAATCCGCTGTTTTTTTATGAGCTAAATATATCTCGTATTCCGACTTAAAATCGATAACTTTTATAGGTTTGAATTGCTTGTTGTATAATTCTTTTTTTATGGCTATGTAAGGGAGGAAAGCCAAACCGTGTCTTCTAGCAACAGATGACTTGATAGCTTCAATAGAATCTAGATCAAATACTACATTCAGATCATCGCTATTGTGTCCCATCTTTTTGAGCTTCTCCTCTACTATTTTCCTTATTTCAAAGCGATTAGTTAACAAAATCAAAGGATGCTGCAATAAATCCTGCACCCCTATTTCTGCTGCAATTTTCATTTTTATATCTGCCACTAAAATAATTCTATCTGTTCCCGCTTGGAAATAAATTAACTCATCATCGTCTACTTTCTCTATCACAAACCCCAAGTCACAGATATCATTATGGATATTTTGCCTTACATTATCAGAGAAGTTTGAAACCAGCTCATATTTATGCCCGGGAAACTCTTTTTTCATTCTGTACAGAGTACAGGGCAAAGCATAAGTAGCTACAGGATAAGTGGCTTCTATTTTTATAATGCTACTGTTATGGTCTCTATGGTCTCTCAAATCATGCCGCATTTTATCATATGTACCAATAATATGCGCCGCATATTTAAAAACAATCTCCCCATCCGGTGTCAATTCCACTCCTCTGTTACTCCTGATTAACAATTCACAACCCAAATTGTTCTCCAATTTCTGTATTTGTTGACTGAGAGCAGATTGTGAAAGATAAACATCAGCAGCCACCTTAGAAATGCTTTTTGTTTTCCCCACCAAATAAAAGTAACCCAAACTTTCAATATGCACCCAGCATCACCCCTCTCCTTAAGTATTATATCATAAATTCTGCTATAAGATAACCTTATATTAACTATTAAAATATACGGTTATTAGTTTTTCTTATGCTTCATTATGATATATATCATTTAAATCCAGTGAGTGTATGATAGAATTAGTATCAGATAGATTGTTACAAAATTATCAAGCTTTTTTCTCTAAAAGTTGGGAAGGAGGTGAGAACTTTATGTCTGAACAAACCAGAACAACAGAGTCTAAAATCACTAGGAGGAGTTCTTCACGTGCAAGGACAAGAAAGCCGAAGAAAAATCAAATTCCTTTGGGACTGGCTGTAGGAGTAGCTTTGCTGGCTTTTGGCATCTACTTAGCCACTATAAACCCTAGATTAAGCTTATTTTGGCTGATTGGTCTTTCCTTCGGCTTTGTTCTCCAAAAAGCAAGGTTCTGTTTTACAGCTTCATTAAGAGACCCTTTTCTGACCGGTGGCACCTCACTCACCAAGGCGGTACTGATTGCTTTTGCCATAACCAGTATTGCTTTTACTGCTATAAAGTATGGCGCTTTTATCAGAGATCTTCCTATTCCAGGGCAGGCCTTTATCGCCCCTATCAGTTTGGCTACCTTGATCGGTGCCTTTATATTTGGGGTTGGTATGGTTATAGCCGGTGGTTGTGCCTCCGGCACCTTGATGAGAGTAGGAGAAGGTTTCACCATGCAAGCACTGGCCTTAATTTTCTTTATCATTGGCTCATTATGGGGAGCACATGATTTTGGCTGGTGGAGACTTAACTTCATCCAGGATGCTCCTAGGATTTTTCTGCCGGATATTTTCGGCTGGTTTGGAGCTATAGCCCTGCAGTTATTGCTTATAGCGGGTCTCTATATTCTTGCTGATAACTGGGAAAACAGAAAAAAAGTCTCGTAGTAAATTTGCTTCAAGTTGAATGTAACTGCTAAATCATAAAAAACTGTCAAATAACAAAACCGCAGCTGGTTAAAAAATTAGGAGGTAATCAAAATGAAAGAATTAGTTGTAGATGCCTTAGGAGAAGCTTGCCCCGTTCCTTTAATTAAAGCGCAGAATGCCTTGAAAGATTTGGAAACAGGAGATGTTCTTATTCTCCAGATAGACCACAGTTGTGCCATGAAAAATGTTCCTGAATGGGCCAGGAAAGATGGTCATAATGTTGAGATTGAAGAAGTGGAAGACGGTGAGTGGGAAGTAATTATCGAAAAGGTCGGGTAAGTTATAGAAAGGAAGTGCAGCTTTGAATATACGAGAAAATAAATTCTATAAAAGCTGGTTCAAAAACGCTTGGACCTATGTGGCTGGCGCCGTACTTCTATCTATGTTCCAAATTGTTAATTTTACCACTACAGGTAACCCTTGGGGAGTGTCAGGAACTCTTGCTGTTTGGGGAGCTTGGATATACGAGGGACTAGGTGGAAGCGTAGATAAATGGCATCACTTTAGCGGTAGTGCTATGCAAGCCACTCTTGATGCCGGCTTTTTGGCTCATACTGGAAGTATAAGAAACCTAGGGATCATCCTCGGCGCCTTATTGGCTACTCTGCTTGCTTCTCAATTCAAAACCAAGAAAATAAAATCTAAGAAGCAGATTGTAGCTGCCATTTTGGGTGGGTTTTTGATGGGATACGGTGCTAGAATAGCTGCTGGTTGCAACATCGGCGCCTTGTTCAGCGGCATCTCGTCCCTTTCCCTTTCTGGGTGGGTTTTTGCTGTCTTTATATTTTTAGGAGCAATAACAGGCAGCAAGCTACTGGTTAAGTATTTTATGTAACATCCAGATTTATTTATTTATAAGGAGGGTCAAATATGCCCGCAAGAGAAAAAAAAGTTGAAGAGTATGATGTGGTGATCATCGGCGGCGGTGCTGCCGGCATGACTGCTGGTATTTACTCTGGCAGAGCAAGATTAAAAACACTGTTGATAGAAAAATCTTTGGTAGGTGGTCTGGCAACCTATACTAATGAAATCGAGAACTACCCCGGCTTCCCTGAAGGTGCAACCGGTCTGGAAATTATGAACCTTTTCCAAAAACAAGCAAAAAAGTTTGGGGTTAAATTCAAACTGACTGACGTTAAAAGCGTTGACCTCACCGGGGAAATAAAAATAGTGGAAACATTCCGCACTACTTACAAGGCGAAAGTAGTTATTATAGCCAGTGGTGGCAGACCAAGAACAACCGGCGCTAAAAACGAAGAGAAGTTTTTGTTTGATAAAGGAATTTCTTTTTGTGCTACCTGCGATGCAGCTGCCAGTACAGGCAAAGAACTCTTGATTATTGGTAGTGGTGATGCCGCTATCGAAGAAGGAATGTTTTTGAGTAAATTTGCTAGAAAGATTTATGTGTCCGTAATTCACGATCACGGTAAAATGGACTGCAACGAAATAGCCAAAGAAGCAGCTCTTGCTAACCCTAAAATGGAATTTCTTTGGAATACTGTCGTTGATAGCTTTGAAGGTGAAGACCACCTGAACGAAGTGATCTTAAAAAACCTGAAAACCGAGAAACTTGAACCAGTAAAAGTTGACGGATGTTTTGAGTTTATAGGCTACCTTCCCAATACAGAAATCTTCCAGGAGCAAATCAAACTAACAAACCATGGGTTTGTCATCACCAATGAACGTATGGAAACTGACCTGGAAGGTGTCTTTGCTGCCGGTGATGTCCGAGACAAATTCTTAAAACAGATCTCGACAGCAGTCGGGGACGGCGCCATCGCTGCTTTTGCCGCCGAAAAATATATTGCTGAAAGCGAAATTTTTCATAATCGGATAATGGCAACGAGCTGTCCCTCCAATCTAGTCTATGTTTATAATGCTGCTGACGCTCCGAGTAGGGATCTCATACCTATTATGGAAGAAATAGAAAAAGAAGGTCAGGGAAGTGTAAAGGTTTCCAAAATAGACGTCTATAAATCTACTGGTATAGCTTCCAGATTGAA
>CAZLTH010000093.1:0-6793 GCA_964562355.1 uncultured Syntrophomonadaceae bacterium
AGTTACAAATAAATAATAATAAAATAAAAAAATCGACTTAGATAAGTCGATTTTTTTATTTGACAGAAAGGAGAAAAAGAGTTATACTTGAATCAATAACGAATATCAGTCTCATGATTAGCAGAGAGGAAGGAAAATACATATGTCATTCTTACTTGTCGGTGGAGATCGTTTAGGGAAGATAAAAGAGAATCTTAAAGCTTCCGGTGCAACAAAAATAAAACACGTGACAGGAAGAAAAAGAGAACAAACTTTTATTGATTTGCCTGATCAACTGGACGTTGTTTTGGTTTTTACAGACTTCATAAATCACGGCTTGGCAACAAAAATCAAAAAGAGTGCTCATAAAAAAGGAATCAAAATACTTTATTCCAAACGCTCCTGGTCTCACGTTGCCAAGGTTCTAGAAGAGATACATATGATGCCAAAGGCGACTAACTTAAATTTTCATGTAGATGCCAAATGCAACTAACTTGCATCTTGCCAGTTAAAAAAGTTGGAAAGTTTAAAAGTTCAAAGGTTGGAAAGTCAGTTACCAGTTACCAGTTACCAGTTGCCAGTACTTGCTAACCGTAAACCCATCTTCAGTGAACCCGTAACCCCTGTAAACTGTAAAATGTAAACTTCCATAGGGACGCTTTGTTTGACGCAATATTGCTTTCATTGACATGCTGCAAAATTGTATATATAATTGCTGTAATAAAACAGCAGGGAGCAGTAGTTGCTATTTCTGTCTGTAGCGGTTAGCTACTGACTGTTTCTGATTAAAAAAGGGGATAACTGTGATGAAAACAAATGAAATACGCCAGCTTTTTTTAGATTTTTTTGCTAAAAAGGACCACCTTGTATTGCCGAGTTTCTCTTTGATTCCCCAAAAAGACCCTTCGCTTCTTTTGATAGGAGCAGGGATGGCTCCTTTAAAATCATATTTTACGGGACAGGAAGCTCCACCACATAACAGAATTGCTACCTGTCAGAAGTGTGTGCGAACTCCTGACATCGAAAGAGTTGGTAGAACGGCTAGACATGCTACTTTTTTTGAAATGCTGGGCAATTTTTCTTTTGGAGATTACTTCAAGGAGGAAGCTATTTGCTGGGCTTGGGAGTTTGTTACGGAAGTTCTAGGTCTTCCCACGGATCGTTTATACAGCAGTGTTTATCAGGATGACGATGAAGCCTTTACTATTTGGAACAAGAAAATAGGCTTATCTCCTGAGCGCATAATTCGTTTAGGAAAAAAAGATAATTTTTGGGAAATTGGCACAGGTCCTTGTGGTCCCTGTTCTGAGATATATTATGATTTAGGCGAAGAAGAAGGTTGTGGTAGCCCGGATTGTAAAGTCGGGTGTGAGTGTGACCGTTTCTTGGAAATATGGAACCTAGTTTTTACGCAGTTTAACCGGCAAGAGGACGGTACCTACATTCCTCTAGAACAAAAGAATATTGATACTGGGGCTGGGTTGGAGCGTATAGCAGTAGTTATGCAAGGAGTGAAAAATCTTTTTGAGATTGATATTGTTAAACCGTTGCTGGATTTTTTTGTTTCCCTTACTGACGTTACCCCTGGTATTGATAATTCTCAGGATGTCTCTTTGAAAATAATCACAGAACATTTCAGGGGTGTCTCTTTTATGATTGGAGATGGTATACTTCCTAGCAATGAAGGCCGGGGGTATGTTTTAAGAAGATTGTTGCGACGGGCGATCCGTCATGGTAAACTTTTGGGTATAGAGGACTCTTTTATGCATAAGGCGGTGCCATTGTTGGTAAATATTATGGGAGATGCCTACCCCGACTTAGTGCAGCGACAAGCTTATATTGTCCAAGTAATAAAGCTGGAAGAAGAGCGTTTTCTGGCGACATTAGATGCAGGCACACAGATGTTGGAGGAACATGTTTGTCAATTAAAGGAACTCAAAAGTAATACCTTAGCTGGAAAAGTAGCTTTTCGCCTTTATGATACTTTTGGCTTCCCCTTGGATATGACCAGAGAAATTTTAGAGGAAAATAATTTTACCGTTGATGAAGACGGGTTTAACAGTGCTATGGAAGAACAAAGAGAAAAAGCGCGTTCCGCCCGGACTCAGAAACTGGAGAAGAGTGAAGATAATAGTATTTATGAAGAGATAAAAGATTTAGATACATATTTTACCGGCTACGACATCTTTACCTCCAGAGGAAAGGTGCAGGCCTTGTTGAGCGAAGAAAAGGTATTGACGGAAGCTACGGCCGGGACAGAAGTGCTGATAGTCATGGACTCTACTCCTTTCTATGCTGAAAAAGGGGGGCAAACAGGAGATACCGGGATATTAAGCAGCGATGGAATCACAGTAAGCATAAATGACACCCTGCTTTCTCCATTTGGACAGGTTTTACATCAAGGATGCGTGGAGGCAGGAACCCTCAAAACAGGCATGGAGTTGACCGCAGAGATTGATGTGGCAAAACGCCGTAAGATAATGGCTCATCATACGGCTACACACCTTTTGCACAGAGCACTAAAAGATGTTCTAGGAGAGCATGTCAACCAAGGAGGGTCTTTGGTTGCACCGTACAGGCTTCGTTTCGATTTCAACCATTTTGGGCCAGTTACGTCTGAAGAAACAGAAGAAATAGAAAATATTGTTAACGAGAAAATATGGCTTAACCTCCCGGTGACAGTTGAGCTGTCTTCATATCGGCAGGCTTTACAAGAAGGGGCGGTAGCTATATTTGAGGAAAAATATGGCGAGGAAGTACGAGTTGTGAAAATAGGAGACTATTCTAGGGAACTTTGCGCCGGCACACATGTGACAGCAATTGGAGAGTTGGGTCTTTTTAAGATTGTCTCTGAATCCGGGATTGGAGCCGGGCTACGCCGTATAGAAGCTGTAACTGGTACAGTTGCCTACAGTTATTTTCGGGAAAAAGTAAAGATTTTGGAGGATGCAGCCAAAACATTAAAGACCTCTCCCGAATTTTTAGTAAACAGAACAACAGAAATCCTAGAGGAGTTAAAGAAAAGGCAGAAAGAAAGTCAACAACTGGCAGATAAACTTTCAGCCAAGGGCGTGGACTCTCTATTAAAAGAAGTTGTTCGGGATAACGGTCTGGCGGTGTTAAGTGCTCATCTTCCTGATCAGGGCATGGATAGCTTACGTACCACAGCAGATTATTTAAAAGAACGGTTAGGTTCAGGAATAATAGTACTTGGCTCTGTCTTGAATGATAAAGTTCAATTGGTGGCAGTCGTTACCAAAGATTTAGTAGGTCAAGGTTATCATGCTGGTAAGATTTTGCATGAAATAGCAAAGATAACTGGCGGCGGAGGAGGGGGACGACCAGATTTGGCTCAAGCAGGTGGTCGAGATAAAACAAAGCTTCCTTTGGCTTTAGCCAGTGTGCAGGAGATAGTGGGACGAGGGAGGGAAGTGAAAAGTGGTGAGTCGCCCGGGGGGTGACGAACGAGTGCTGACGACGGCGATAGCCAAGGCAGGAGTCCGGGAAAGGGAAAAGGGAAAAGTGGGGGATGGGGTTGACAGTTGACGGTTAGTGACGAGGTAGACGGTACTCCTGACGACTGATGACCAAGTGAGTAGAGGCAACCCTTGTGGTTGCCTGAGTAGTTAAGGAGTTAAAATAGAGAGGGGGACACACCTCCTCTTAAAAGGAGATGTGTCCCCCTACCATTAAAAGGGAGGTTTTATGTGTGTCGGAATCATTTGATAGAACGGTGAAGTTTAAAGTCGAAACTGAAGAAGAGGAGATGAAGCCCCGGGACATCTTGCTTAAAGTACAGGCAGCTTTAATAGAGAAAGGTTATAATCCTGTTAATCAGATTGTTGGCTACCTTCTTTCCGGAGACCCTGCTTATATTACTAGTCATAATCATGCTCGTGGTCTTATCCGGAAAATTGAAAGAGATGAATTGTTAGAAGAATTGGTGGAGAAATATTTACTGGAGGCAGAAAAAGATTAAACCTTTTTTTAATATTAAAGACAGAAAACCATTAGGCAAATCTGGTATCAAAGTATCACCTCTTTGTTTTGGTGTTTTGACAATGGGACCACTGCAATCTTCTTTGCCTGTGGAAGAAGGAGCATCTCTTCTTTCCTATGCCTTGGAGCGAGGTATAAATTTCTTTGATACGGCTGAGTCTTATGGGACTTATCCCTACATTAAAAGAGCTTTACAGGACAGTCAGGAGACCGTTGTTGTGGCCAGCAAGTCCTATGCTTATACCCGGGAAGCAATGAAAAAAAGCGTGTATAAAGCTTTAGAAGAGATGGGTCTTGATTGTATTGACATATTTTTACTACATGAGCAGGAGAGTATCTTAACTCTCAAGGGAGGACATGCTCCGGCTCTAGAATACCTATTAGAAGCTAAAGAAGAAGGCTTGGTGAGAGCTGTGGGCTTATCCACGCATTCTCCCATGGGGGCGTTGGCGGCAGTACAGGCCAAAGAAGTTGACATTTTGCATCCATTAATAAATATAAAAGGCCTTGGCATCCGGGGCGGCAATCGGGATGAAATGGCAACTGTTATAGAAAAAGTTAGTGCGGCCGGAGTCGGCATATATGGGATGAAACCACTAGGAGGAGGTCATTTGATATTCAAGGCGGCCGAAGCTTTTAATTACCTTTTGAATCTTCCGGGAGTGGTTTCAACAGCTGTAGGCATGCAGTCAAAAGATGAAATAGATGCTAATTGTTATTACTTTTCAGGACAGAATCCGCCGCCGGAATTGCAGCAAAAACTTGCGGTTCAAAAACGTCGCCTTTTGATTCAGGATTGGTGTGAAGGCTGCGGCGTCTGCGTCTCTGGTTGCTCTTCCCAAGCGCTTGTATTGGAAGACAGCAAACTTAAAGTTTTACCGGAAAAGTGTATTTTTTGTGGTTACTGTGGTTTAAGCTGTCCACATTTTTGTTTAAAGATTATTTAAGGGGAATAAGTGTGCGTATAATGTCCTTAGATCTAGGAGAGAAGAATATTGGAATAGCCGTGAGTGATCCTTTAGGAATTATTGCGGGAGGATTGCCTACTTTACGGCGGCAGAGTATTAAAAAAGATTTACAGTATATATTTGACTTGGTTAAAGAGAGAGAGATAGCTAAGGTAATAGTAGGCTTGCCTTTAAATATGGATGGCAGCCGTGGTGCTGCGGTGGATCGAACGGAAAACTTTGCACTCAGGTTACGAGGAAGGTTATTAGTCCCTGTAGAACTGTGGGATGAAAGACTTTCTAGCAAAACAGCGGAAAAAGTATTAATTGAAGGTGGCATGAGGAGAGAAAAGAGGAAAAAAACAGTGGACAAATTAGCTGCTGTGGTTATCTTGCAGAGTTATTTGGATACAGGAAATTATAAAAATAGAAAGGGAGAAAATGTGAATGTCTGAACAGGAAGACTTTCTGGTTTTACTGGATGAAGAAGGAAACGAGCATAAATTTGAAGTAGTGGATTTTTTGCAGTGCAACGACAATGATTATGTTATTTTGGCTTCTCTGGATGAAGAAGAGTTTGAAGGAGAGGTTGAAGCAGATTTTGAAGAAGATGACCTAGAAATAGAATGGGAGATAGAGGATGAAACGGAGGAGAACCAGGAGGTTGTTATTTTCCGTGTTATCGATAAAGGAGAGGAAGAGCAGGAGCTGGTGGTAGTAGAAGATGAGGAAGAATGGCAAAATGTAGCTGCTGCTTGGGAGGCACTTGAGTAAAGTTGAGAGGTGAGGAAATTGCTTCAACTGGAATCAACAACCCGCTTTTTATGGGCTTTTTTGCTGGCTGCTTTAGTTTCTTTTCTGATTTTTATGGGACAAGGAAGTAGTTACATTTTTTCGGTAGAAGAATGTTTGGAGCAAGAAGTTGTAAATATTCAGATTCCTCTAGGGTCTTCGGCTCATGTTATTTCTTTAATTCTAGAGGAAGAGGGTGTCATAAATAATGCCTGGTTTTTTCGCCTTTATGTTGCTTATAAAGAACTTGATCACAAGTTACAAGCAGGTGATTTCCAGCTTTACCGGAACATGACCGCAGCTGATGTCTTAACAAAACTTATGGGTGGGCAGATTCAACGAGAGCAGATTAGGATTATGATTCCTGAGGGTTTAACTGCGGTACAGACAGCTACTCGTTTGGCTGAAGCAGGGCTGGGAAAGGAAGAGCAATTTCTTGCTTTGATGAGCTCAAGGGAGTATTTTTCATCCTTCTTTTTTTTGCAGGAGGTTCCTATAGAGCGAACTTATCCCCTCGAAGGGTATATTTTCCCTGACACCTATTATGTGCATAAAGATGCCAGTGAAAGAGAAATTTTAAATGTAATGTTGCAAAGGTTTGCTTCCTTTTACACTTCTTTTGTGCAGGAAAGAATAGAAGAGATGGATTTTTCGCTACATGAGGTAGTTACCTTGGCTTCCATTGTCGAAAGGGAGGCTACGGTAAATGAAGAAAGGTCGTTGATAGCAGCGGTATTTCTTAATCGACTCCAAAAAGGTTGGCTTTTGCAGTCTTGTGCTACTGTTCAATATGCTTTGGGTGAAGTTAGGTCGGTACTTCTCTATAAAGATTTAGAGATACAATCTCCCTATAATACCTATTTGCATCCCGGTTTACCTCCCGGCCCCATAGCTTCTCCCGGTGAATCTTCATTGCAGGCTGTTCTTAATCCTGCAGATGTGGAGTATATGTTTTTTGTTGCCAGAGGTGATGGCACAGGCAGACATTATTTTGCCAAAGACCTTGCAGGTCATAACAGAAACAGAAGAAAAGCAAGGGAGAATTAGTGACTAAGTGACTAAGTGACTAAGTGACT
>CAZLTH010000094.1:0-6714 GCA_964562355.1 uncultured Syntrophomonadaceae bacterium
AAAAGGTAAAAAGAGGCAGAAAAACCCGTAACCTCGTAACCCCTTTTCGTCTATTTGTCTCTTCATCTCTTTACCTATGTTGTTAAGAGGAGTGAGTAAAATGCTTAAAATTACTCTTATTCGTAGTCTTATCGGCAGAACCAAGAAGCAGAGAGACACAGTCCACTCTCTAGGTCTTAAGAAAATAAACCAGACCGTTTCACATGCCGATACCCCTGCAATCAAGGGGATGGTTAACCGTATATCTCATCTAGTGAAAGTGAAAAGTGAGAATCGAGACGAAGGTTAGTAATGAGGAAAGAAGAACGAGAAGTGTGAAGTGAGTTGAACGTGGGGTTTAGTTTCCAACCTCCAACATCCCACCTCCCACTTCCAATTTAGGAGGTGTGAAGAATTGCGGCTCCATGAACTTAAAGAGGATAAAAATATTAAAAAAACTAAGCGTAAAGGTAGAGGTATTGCCTCTGGGTTAGGTAAAACATCTGGAAGGGGACATGGTGGACAAAAATCTCGCTCCGGAGGTGGAGTCAGACCTGGATTCGAAGGTGGTCAGATGCCATTACAGCAACGCTTACCCAAACGTGGTTTTACCAATATATTTGGTTCGGAACTAGCAATGCTCAACGTAGAGAAATTGAACGATTTTACTGACGGTACAGTAGTGACACCGGCTTTGTTAAAAAAAGTTGGTTTGATAAAAAAATTGAAGGATGGGCTGAAAATCTTGGGTCAAGGTGAGTTAAAGAAGAAATTAACGGTACAAGCGAATAAATTCAGTAAATCAGCTGTTGAAAAGATAGAGGCAGCGGGTGGTAAGGTAGAGGTGATATAGTTTGCTGGAAACATTGAAGAATGCATGGAAAATTAAAGACTTGCGACAAAGGATAATTTTTACTTTAGCCATGCTTTTTGTTTTTCGTATCGGCTCATTTATACCTATTCCTGGGGTGGATCCAGCTCAACTAATAGATTTGTTTCAGGGAGATAATTTGTTTGGCTTGATGAATGTGATCACCGGCGATGCTTTGAGCAGATTTTCTATATTTGCTATGGGGATTATGCCTTATATCAACGCCTCCATAATTATGAACCTTTTAACCATCGTTATACCAAAACTGGAAGAGATGGCTAAAGAGGGTGAAGAAGGACGTAAAAAATTGGCTCAGCTTACGCGCTATGGTACTGTGGTCTTAGCGCTGCTCCAAGCTAGCGGGATGACTTTTACTCTTTTTCGTCCGGCAATAGTAAATCCGACTATTTTTTCCAACCTCACCGTTATTATATCTTTAACGGCGGGAACAGCCTTTTTGATGTGGTTGGGAGAGATGATAACCGATAAAGGTATTGGGAATGGGATTTCTCTGATTATTTTTGCCGGGATTATTGCTGGATTTCCTGCAGCCGTAGCTGTATTGTATGAAACTGTGCGGGTAGGAGAAGCTACCATTTTTCTAGCTATCGTTGTGTTTCTTATGTTGTTAGCTCTCCTAGTTGGCATAGTAGGGCTGGAAGAAGGTCAGCGCAGGATTCCAGTACAATACCCTAAAAGAATTGTAGGAAGGCGCATGTATGGAGGACAGTCCACTCACATTCCCTTAAAAGTTAACCAGGCTGGGGTTATTCCTGTAATTTTTGCTTCAGCATTACTCATGTTCCCTATGACCATTACGCAGTTTATTGATCAACCGATTATAAACAGTATCGGGGTTGCTTTGGCTTTTGGTACGCCACTGAATACTGTACTTTACTTTATACTGGTTTTTCTCTTTACCTTCTTCTATACTGCAATTCAGTTCGACCCTTTAAAAGTAGCAGGTGATATGAAAAAGCATGGTGGGTTTATTCCTGGATTACGTCCAGGGCGACCTACAGCAGAGTATTTAGGGAGAGTTTCCTCACGGCTGACCATGGTAGGAGCATTATCGCTTGCTAGCATCACTGTTTTACCTATTATTTTTCAAAATGCTACTCGGGTAAATATGATGTTTTCAGGCATAGGTCTCGTTATCATAGTGGGCGTTGCCCTAGAAACTATGAAACAAGTAGAGAGTCATATGCTGATGCGAAATTATCAGGGTTTTATGAAATAGGTGCAGGTATGATAACTATTAAATCTAAGAGAGAACTGGCTCTGATGCGCCATGCCAGTAGAATTGTAGCGGAAGTTTTAGAACTCATGGAAAAGCATGTATATCCTGAGGTTACCACTTTAGAGCTGGAAAAATTGGCGGATAGATATATTCGTAAGGCCGGTGGTCTTCCTGCCTTTAAAGGTTACCAGGGATTTCCTGCTAGTATTTGTACTTCCATTAACGATGAGGTTGTACATGGTATCCCCAGCTTGCGCCAATTGCAACTAGGAGATATAATAAGCATTGATGTGGGGGTAGTGTATAAAGGTTATTTCGGTGATGCTGCCAGCACTTTTGCTGTAGGAGAAGTGGCTCCTGAAGCTTTAAAGCTTATTGAAGTCACTGCAAAGTCTTTAGAGGTAGGTTTGTCTGAAGCTAGGCACGGCAATCGGCTAAGTGATATTTCTCACGCTATACAGAGCTATGTAGAGAACCATGGGTTTTCTGTGGTACGCAACTATGTAGGACACGGTATAGGGAATCAAATGCATGAAGAACCCCAGATTCCCAACTTTGGCCCTCCGGGTCGCGGTCCCAGATTGTCTTCCGGCATGGTATTTGCCATTGAACCGATGGTTAATGAAGGTGCTTGGCAGGTTGAAACAAAAGCTGATAACTGGACTATAGTCACCTTGGACGGTAGCCTCTCTGCTCATTTTGAGCATACTGTAGCTGTAGTGGATGGTTGCCCGGAAGTACTTACTGTATTGGAGGCTGGAGTTTAGAGAGCCTGCCCCATTCGGCTTTCGCTCAGGGCAAGCTCTGAGCGAAAGCCGAACGGGTTGAAAGTGGGAGCTTTCTAACCTTCCATTTCCAACTTCCCAAAAAGGAGGAATTACCGGATGTCTAAAAAGAAGGATGCCATTGAAGTAGAGGGGACTGTCGTTGAGCCTTTGCCAAATGCTATGTTTCGTGTAGAACTAAAAAGTGGTCATAAAGTTTTGGCGCATGTTTCCGGCAAGATACGTATGCACTTTATCAGGATTTTACCTGGAGACAGAGTTCTGGTAGAATTATCTCCTTACGATTTGACGCGAGGCAGAATAACTTACAGGTACAAATAATTAGTCGTCGGTGGTCGGTGGTCGGTCGTCGGTAATTGGTATTCCTGACTCCTGACGACTTCCGCCTGACTACTAAACTGAGGGAGGTTATTTAAATGAAAGTAAGGCCATCGGTGAAGGCTATTTGTGAAAAATGTAAAATAATTCGCCGTAAAGGCAAAGTTGTAGTCATCTGTGAAAATCCCAAGCATAAACAAAGGCAAGGATGATTGAAAAGTGAAAAGTGAAAAGTGAAAAGTGGTGAGTCCGAGGAGGACGAGGACGAACGAGTGCTGACGACGGCGACCTGTCTGCGTGCTCGTCTGCGTGCGACGAACAGGCAGGCAACGCACAGGCAGATAGCCGAGTCGGGAGTCCGAGCGAGGTTGGAGGTTGGACGGGGGTTTTGAGAACTGGGAGACTGGAAGTTCGCCTAACCCCAAAAAGTAGTGATTGCTTTTAATCCCACCCGATGAAAAAGCTGGAAGTTTTGTTTTGTGTTTTGAGGGATTAGCATGGATAGTATATTTGTAGGGCAGAAGGGGAAGTCTAATTACATTGTTCTTTTATAGAGTTATCACTAAGAGACTAAGAGACTAAGAGACTAAGAGATTAAGAGATTAAGAGACTAAGAGGCGTTATTTAGAGGTTAGAGGTTAGAGGTTGGACGAGGGGAATGACGAGAGAAATTATTTAGAGGTTTGAGGTCAGAAATAAGTATCAATGACCACTTTTCCCACTTCCCACTTCCAACATCCAACCTCCAAAAAGGGAGGTGTAGGCTAAATGGCTCGAATTTCAGGGGTCGATTTACCGCGTGAAAAACGTGTAGAAATTGCTTTAACGTATATTTTTGGGGTCGGCAGATCAACCGCCAGGAGAATTCTGGAGGTAACAGGGGTGAATCCGGATACAAGGGCACGAGATTTGACAGAGGATGAAATAGGTCGGTTACGGGAATATATTGATGGTAAACTTAAAGTTGAAGGCGATTTGCGTCGGGAAGTTTCCATGAACATAAAACGGCTTATGGAAATAGGTTCTTACCGTGGTCTCAGACATAGACGAGGCTTGCCTGTTCGTGGGCAGACCACTAAGAATAATGCTAGAACCCGTAAAGGACCTAAGCGTACTGTAGGTGTGAGGAGAAAGAAATAAAAAGGAGGGATGATACTTGGCTCGCAGGAAAACAGCCCGTCCAAAAAAGAAAGACAGAAAAAATATTGAGCACGGCATAGCTCATGTTAAATCCACATTTAATAATACTATAATTAGTATTACTGATTTAAAAGGGAATGCTATAGCTTGGTCAAGTGCTGGTAATGTAGGCTTTAAAGGGTCTCGAAAATCGACTCCTTTTGCAGCTCAATTAGCAGCAGACAATGTTGCTCGTATGGCTATGGAACATGGCTTGAAAGAAGTAGAAGTTTTGGTAAAAGGTCCTGGATCAGGACGTGAAGCCGCTATCAGATCTCTGCAGGCTGCAGGTCTTGAAGTAAATGCGATAAAAGATGTTACTCCGATTCCTCATAATGGCTGCCGCCCACCAAAGCGGCGACGAGTATAGTTGTTGGTTTTTGAGTGTATAGAAAGGTATGTTTGGAGGTGCTTTATTAGATAATGGCTCGTTATAAAGATTCTGTTTGCAGGTTATGTCGTCGGGAAGGAATAAAGTTATTCTTGAAAGCTGAGAGGTGTTATACTGCCAAGTGTGCTTTTGAGCGCAGGGCATATCCGCCGGGGGAGCATGGTCAAAGAAGAATAAAAGTATCTGAATACGGTACTCAGTTAAGGGAGAAACAAAAAGCACGTCGTATTTACGGTGTGTTAGAAAAGCAGTTTGTAAAGTATTTTAAAGAGGCTGACAGGCGTAAAGGAATTACGGGGGAAAATCTCCTACAGATTTTAGAATCACGACTGGATAGCGTGGTTTGCCGTTTAGGTTTTGCCATGTCAAGAGCAGAAGCAAGGCAGATGGTTCGCCACGGTCATATTAGTGTTGATGGTCGTAAGGTTAATATCCCTTCTTTTCTTGTTCGTCCAGGAAATGTGATTGCTATTAGAGAAAAAAGTAAGAGTATGTTACGAGTTAAAGATATTGCTGAAACGGTAGAACGTCAGAGTGTAACAGAATGGTTGCAGGTAGATCGGGAAAAGTTTACAGGTACAGTTTTAAGGATGCCAGCTCGGGATGAAATAGATATTCCTGTACAAGAGCATTTGATTACTGAGTGGTATTCCCGATAACCAGTTGTTGACATTAATCGTTGATTGTTGGTTGACGTATGTATACTCTGCGAGGTAATCCTTTGTGGTTGCCCGGATGAGGTCATCGTATTAACCTACTTGCTCATTGACAGCCGTCTGTCTGCGTACGACGCACAGGCAGGTAGGCTGACTGCCAAATAATCGAGAGGTGCGAAATTAGAAGTTAGAAGTTTTGGAAGGGGAATACCTGATATTTGTTCTCCTTGTCCAACTTCCAACCTCCCACTTCCCACCTCCAACTTAGGAGGGCTAAAAATCAATAATATGGTAGAGATTGAAAAGCCAAGAATTGAGAAAGTAGAGTGCAGCGAGAACGATTCTTCTTCCTACGGGATATTTGTTGTTGAACCTTTGGAAAGGGGTTTTGGACTTACTTTAGGCAATTCGCTCAGGCGTGTTCTTCTTTCCTCCCTTCCGGGGGTGGCCATAACAGCAGTAAAAATAGAAGGTGTTTTGCACGAGTTTTCTATTATTCCCGGATTGCTAGAAGATACTACGGAGGTTATTTCTAATCTCAAAGGTCTGATTATGAAGACCTATAGTGATGAGCCGCAGACTCTTATTATTGAAAAAGAGGGAGAAGGGGAAGTTCTGGCAGCTGACATTAAGGCTCCGCCTGAGATAGATATCATAAACCCCGATCTCTATATAGCTACAATGGAAAAAGATTCCAGGCTTTACATGGAAATGACAGTCAGTTCCGGCAGGGGCTATGTGTCGGCGGAGAAAAAAAAACAGCCTCACCAGCCGTTAGGTGTTATTCCCGTAGACTCTATTTTTACTGCTATTCGCCGGATAAGTTATAAAGTAGAAAATACTAGGGTAGGACAGGTTACAGATTATGACAAGCTAACGCTGGAAGTTTGGACAGATGGTAGCATTGCTCCTGAGATGGCAGTAAGCCTAGGGGCACAAATATTGAGTAAGCATCTAGATCTTTTTACTAACCTGACAGAAAAAGTAGAGGAAGTAGAAGTTATTATCGAGGAAGATGAAGTTGAGCCAACAAAAGTCCTAGAGATGACTATTGAAGAACTTGACCTTTCTGTCCGTTCCTACAATTGCTTGAAAAGAGCAGGCATCAACACGGTAGGAGAATTAACACAGAAGGTCGAGGATGATATGTTAAAAGTGCGTAATCTAGGGAAAAAATCCTTGGAAGAAGTACAGCGGAAGCTGGTAGACTTGAATCTTTCTCTGAAAAAGAACAAGGAAGAATGAAAGTGAAAAGCATGCCCTGAGCGACCAGAGGGAGTCGAATGGGTGAAAAG
>CAZLTH010000095.1:0-6635 GCA_964562355.1 uncultured Syntrophomonadaceae bacterium
GTTCAAGGTTGTAAACAAGGGACCCAAACCGTGAACTATTTAACCATGAACCTGACAACCCGAGTAGTTACCGTAAATTTAATCCGTGTCTATCAGTGGTTCGTTGCTTTATTTTAGTTGGCGAGAATAGAGTTTAAAATCGCTTCTGTCTCAGCTGCTGCCAAGCCCATGACTTCAGCAATGACCCCACCCATCGGAATTGCCATTAATTGGGAATTCATGCGAGAGACATATACTTTTCCATCAGACTTTTCATAAATAGCAACCCGGCAAGGCATAAGAGCAGATACGACACGCTCATCATCTAGTTCTAAAATTCTTACGGAATGCCTAGATGAGCATAGTTCAAAGATTTTTACCGCTTTTATATCATGCCCAAACCCGGCTAGGGTAGCCTGCATATCATGTATTTTAACAACTTTCCAGCCATTGTCAACCACTGCTTGCTCAAATTTTTCTACAGAAGTTTCAAAGTCATATTTGCTCAGGTCTTCGAGCAACATCAAGTCAGGTGACTTTAGAAAGGCCACAGACCCCATCAAAATAAATCCCACCAGAAGCCCTACCACACCAGCCGCTACAATCTTTTTCTTCATATTCATAAACATACCTCCAATGAGTTAATATCTGAATACCCCTATGGGGTATTCAGATATTAACAGGAAATTTGTTTCTTGTCAAGAAAAAGTTTTTGAAATCTTTTCTTGACCGGGCAGAATAGGGCAAGGATAGTTTGCTGACCTTGATTGTTTGATTTTTAGCAAAGCTAGCTAATAGGCATTATATAGCGGAACATAAGGATAAAATGGCTGAAGCTGCCGAGCAGGATAAAAATGTGAAAAACGGCATGAAAGTCAAAGTGTTTTAAGGGTATTTTAGGCCATTTTGTAGCATAAAGTATTGCTCCAACAGTATAAAGCAGGCCACCGGCTGCCAGCCAGGCAATTCCAGCTGGTGAAACTGTTTGTATTAATTGTGGTATGGTAATGACCACCAACCAGCCCATCAGCAGGTAGCTGAGTGGAGATAGCCAGCGTGGGGCATTAAACCAGACAACTTTTAAAACTATACCAAGTGCAGCAATAAGCCAGATGATGACCAGCATGCTGTAGCCCCAGACTCCACGCAGTGCGATTAGACAGAGTGGGGTGTAGGTGCCGGCAATCAAAACATAAATCATCATATGATCAATTCGTCTGAGCAGTTTTACTCCCTTCTTTGCCAGTGGCAAAAGATGATATAAGGTGCTGGCAGTATACAGTAAAATAAGGCTGGCGCCATAAATAGAGAAAGCTACGATGTGAGCTACAGTTGCATATTGAACCGCAAAATAGACCAGTAAAACTAGGGCAGTTATGGACAGTGGTATCCCCAATAAATGCGTCAGCCCGTTGACGGGTTCTCGTAATTTGCTCAGCATCGCTAGACCCCTTTCTAGTGGTTTGCCAGTTTCTTTATGGCAGAGGTAAAATTTAAAATCTCAGCCTCTGTAGTGTCATAGGAAGTAACCCACCTTACCAAGTTTGTTTCTTCATCCAGTACATAGAAGTAGGATTTTTCTTGCAATGGCTGGTGCCATTCCCGGGGGATTTTGGCAAAAATCATGTTACCAGCGACTTCTTCTGTAATTTCAACTTCGGGCATGTTTTTGACTTGTTCTGCCAGTAATTTAGCCATATTATTCGCCTGGCGTGCATTCATTTGCCATAAATCATCCTTTAAAAAGGCTAAAAACTGTGCGGAAATATAGCGCATCTTAGAAAGGAGTTGCATCCCTTGTTTCCTGATATATTTGAGATTTTTGGTTGAGCAAGGGTTAAAGGAAACTATTGCTTCACCATACATCATGCCATTTTTAGTGCCACCGAAGGAGAGTAAATCTACCCCTGTATCGCTGAGCATTTCTTTAAAATTAACACCAAGAGCAACTGCTGCATTAGAGATCCTAGCGCCATCTACGTGCAGTAGTAAATCATTTTCATGCGCAAAGTTTGCCAGTTCTTTTATTTCACTTACAGTATATACCGTCCCCAGCTCAGTAAGTTGGCTGATAGAAATTACTTTTGGCTGCGTGCGATGTTCGTTGCCTTTTACGGTTAATGTTTTCTTGACTTCTATTGAGGTGATTTTACCGTTCCTAGAAGGTATTTGCAATATCTTAGAGCCAGTGAATTTCTCTAGGGCACCACATTCATCAGTGTTAATATGGGCTGTTTCAGCACAGATTACTGCTTCAAAAGGTTGCAAAATACTGCTTAGCCCCAGCACATTAGCAGCAGTACCGCTCTGCACGAAATAGGTTTCGCTCCGTTCCCCAAAAACTTCTTTAAATCTCTTTAGGGCTTCTTTTGTATAGTTGTCATCACCGTAAGGTAAAGCATCTCCATCGTTGCAATCTACGAGTGCCTGTAAAATTTTTGGATGAACACCGGAACTGTTATCGCTTGCTAACATTTTAAGCAGTCGCCTCCAATCATTTCCTCCTCGGGTAATCGTCTGACCGAAATATAATTCATTTACCAGACCATGTAATTATTGTAGCATATATCAGCGTGTTTATACAGGGATTTTTTGTTTTTTAATTTGTAAAAAGAGTAGTTCTGCTGTATAATTTAGGAGCAAGTCTTTTGGAGAGGAGAATTTGTTTGGAAATTGTACGTTTAGATGGAGATAGCCTTACCTTGGAGGATGTAGTTAAGGTAGCGAGAAGTGGTGCCAAGGTAGAGTTAACAGAGAAGGCAATTGATAAAGTTAACAAATCCAGAAAGATTGTCGAGGAGTTTGTTGCTGAAGGTAGGGTGGTTTATGGCATCACAACTGGGTTTGGTAGTTTTGAAGATGTTTTAATTTCCAAAGATGAGGCTGCACAATTACAGAAGAATCTCATCGTCAGCCATGCCTGTGGTGTGGGTAAACTGCTTGCTGAAGAAATAGTTAGAGCAGTAATGCTTTTGCGAGTAAATGCAATTGCCAAAGGATTCTCCGGCGTAAGGCTGAGCACTATAAATACTTTGCTACAGATGATAAATAAGAGGGTTCATCCTGCTATACCAGAGAAGGGCTCCCTCGGGGCAAGTGGAGATTTGGCGCCACTGTCACATATGGTACTGGTGATGCTTGGTGAGGGTGAAGCCTATTATAATGGGGAGTTAATGAGCGGCAAAAAAACAATGAGCAGAGCAGGGATAGAGACAATTGAATTAACATCAAAAGAAGGACTGGGATTAATTAACGGCACACAAGTAATGACAGCAATAGGTGGGCTTGCTGTATTTGATGCTATAAACTTGGCAAAACTGGCTGACATTTCGGCAGCAATGACTGTAGAAGCTCTAAATGGCATAACAGATCCGTTCAAGGAAAAAATACAGGCAGTACGCCCACACGAAGGTCAATTACACACTGCTGAAAATCTTCGTAAAATATTGACTGATAGTGGACTTACAAGTAAGCAGGGTGACGAGGTAGAAGGTAATAGTTGTGATACAGGGCAGGCTCATGCTACCAGTGATGCTACTTATAAAACATATAAGATACAAGATGCGTATACTTTGAGATGTATTCCGCAAATTCATGGTGCCAGTAAAGATGCCATAAATTTCGTGAAAGATAAAGTTGACATTGAAATCAATTCAGCTACAGATAATCCGCTGATCTTTACCGAGGATAGAGAGGTAATATCGGGAGGCAATTTTCATGGACAACCTCTGGCACTGGCATTTGACTTTCTGGGCATAGCCTTATCTGAACTGGCAAGTGTAAGTGAGAGAAGAATTGAAAGACTGGTTAACCCACAATTGAGTTACCTGCCAGCATTTTTAACCGAAAAAGGCGGCTTGCATTCCGGGTTTATGGTTATGCAGTATACGGCGGCGGCACTGGTTTCAGAAAACAAAGTACTGGCTCACCCGGCAAGTGTGGATTCTATAACTTCCTCGGCGGATCAGGAAGATTATGTGAGCATGGGCACTATTGCAGCCAGAAAAGCAGCAGAAATATTGTTTAATGCGGCAAGAGTGATTGCTATTGAGCTTATGACAGCGGCGCAGGCGTTAGAGTTTAGCGAGGTAGAAAAATTGGGGCAAGGAACTAAAGTTGCTTATAAGAAGGTGCGTGAAGTAGTCTCGAAGTTGTATGAAGATAGGGTGATGTACCCTGATATCAATAAAACCGTAGAGTTAGTTGAGTCAAATGTAATTGTGGCAGAGGTAGAAGAAGTAGTAGGCAAGCTGAAGCATTGAACCTGACAACCCGGGAGGAAGGAGTGATAACGTTGGTAAACAACAGGGAGATTTCCCAGGCGATGACCATAAAGTTGAGTACTAGTTTGCCTGAAAAGCCTACCTTTGTTGAAGGGATAAGGCGAGCGCCAAGCAGGGGATTTAGGCTAACGCCGTCACAAACTGAAACAGCTCTAAAAAATGCCTTGAGATACATTCCGGCGGAGCAACACGAAGTTTTGGCACCTGAATTTTTAGAAGAGCTAATGACAAGGGGTCGGATTTATGGTTATCGTTATCGCCCAGAGGGAAATATGAAAGCGAAATCTATTGATGAGTACGAAGGTAATTGTATAGAAGGAAAAGCCTTCCAAGTGATGATTGATAACAACCTTGATTTTGATATTGCTCTTTACCCATACGAGTTGGTTACCTATGGCGAGACAGGGAGCGTCTGCCAGAACTGGATGCAATACAGGTTGATAAAAGAATATTTAAAAGTTATGAGCAGGCAGCAGACTTTAGTTGTTGCTTCAGGACACCCCTTGGGGCTTTTTAAATCTAAACCTAGCAGTCCACGAGTAATTATTACCAATGCGCTTATGGTGGGTATGTTTGACAATTTAGCTGACTGGGAAATTGCGGCACAGATGGGTGTGGCGAACTATGGACAGATGACAGCCGGCGGCTGGATGTATATAGGACCGCAGGGGATAGTACACGGTACGTTTAATACTTTGCTCAATGCCGGGCGACAAAAACTGGGGATCAGTAAAGACGGTGATTTGAAAGGCATCTTGTTCGTATCTTCAGGTCTTGGGGGCATGAGCGGCGCACAGCCAAAAGCCGCTGAAATAGCAGGAGCAGTTTCTGTTATTGCAGAAGTGGATGAATCCCGCATAGCGACAAGGCAGGAACAAGGATGGGTAAAGAAAGTATCTGCCGATTTGAAAAATGTTTTTGCCATGGCGGAGGAATACAAAGCAAAAAAAGAGTCTGTTTCTATCGCCTATAAGGGAAATATTGTGGATTTACTGGCCTATGCGGCAGAACATAACATCAAAATCGAACTTCTTTCCGATCAAACATCATGTCACGCTGCCTATGAAGGCGGTTACTGTCCACAGGGGATATCGTTTGAGCAAAGAACAGAAATGCTTAAAAATGACAGGGAACGATTTATTAAGCTGGTAGATAAAAGCTTGGCAGAGCATTTCAGATTAATAAAAAAACTCGTAGCTCACGGCACCTATTTCTTTGATTATGGTAATTCGTTTATGAAGGCAATCTATGATGCCGGGGTGAAGGAGATTTCCAAGAATGGTATAGATGAAAAAGACGGCTTTATTTTCCCATCCTATGTCGAAGATATCATGGGACCGGAGCTGTTTGATTATGGTTATGGTCCGTTCAGGTGGGTTTGCTTGAGTGGGAAGCCTGGGGATTTGTTGAAAACAGATCAGGTCGCTCTGGAGTGTATTGATCCTGACAGAAGAGCCCAAGACAGGGATAACTATATCTGGATCAGAGAGGCAGACAAAAACCAACTGGTAGTAGGTACACAAGCAAGAATTCTTTACCAAGATGCCAGCGGCAGGCTTAAAATTGCACTTAAATTTAATGCTATGGTCAGAAATGGGGAAGTAGGTCCTATCATGCTGGGGAGAGACCATCATGATGTAAGTGGTACCGATTCGCCATTTCGAGAAACGGCAAATATCAAAGATGGTAGCAACGTGATGGCAGATATGGCCACGCACTGTTTCGCCGGGAATGCAGCCCGGGGCATGTCGCTGGTTGCGCTCCATGATGGCGGTGGAGTAGGCATCGGCAAAGCCATCAATGGTGGTTTTGGTATGGTGCTTGATGGTAGTGAGCGAGTTGATGAAGTATTGAAAACAGCGATGCCTTGGGATGTCATGGGTGGAGTTGCCAGACGTGCTTGGGCGAGGAATGCAAACTCAATAACTACAAGTATAGAGTATAATGAGAGAAACAAAGGGACTGACCATATTACGATACCCTTTTTGGCTGAGGAAGAATTGGTTAAGAATTTGGTAAGGAAAGCGTTTATGGTCTAGGCAAGTAAGTAACATTTGTTGGTAAATGTAGCAATGAAAATTAGGTGATGTAATATGGTTTACAGTTTATAGTTGTAACAGTTCACGCTAATGTGTCATGATTCATGCTGCCATGTCATTTCGACCAAAGGGAGAAATCTTCTTGTTCACGTTAAGATTTCTCCCTTCGGTCGAAATGACAATATGGGCATGAGTAGTTACTAAAATAGTTTAATAGACCTGAATAGATACTTACAGTTTACAGGGGTTGCGAAGGGTGCAGACGGGTTAGGTTATGGGTTTTTAATTCACTAGATAGCAATTGACTGGCAACGGATAACCGATAACCGATAAC
>CAZLTH010000096.1:0-2861 GCA_964562355.1 uncultured Syntrophomonadaceae bacterium
CATGAAGAGCCTTATTCTCAAAGTCAAGATGATGACCTTCCTGTCCGGTATGAGTAGCCGAAACAAGATGGATAAGACCTCGCTCCACATACTCAATAGCTGTCCTTAAATCACCCAAAGTTTCCGGTTTCAGCCCCATAACAGTCCTGATTATCGGTGCCTCTACAACCACTTGTGGTCCTAAATCAACTTTATAATCTTCCCCATATTTATTAATAAGATAATCTATCAAATGGCGCCCATGCGCACCATGAGCAGAGAGACCCATACAGCACTGCATCAACACCCACCTAGCCTGATGGGTAGCAATATCAATACCGCAGGCACCTTTCTTTCCTGCTGTCAAATCACATTTACCATAAGTGCAATTACAGCACAGATCACAAAAGGGTGCGTAGAAAGGCTCGTAGGTTTTAAGCAGCCGCATACTCCAGTTTCTCAAATCAGTAACACTCGGCAACGGCGTCGGACCAACTTTTTCCCAATCGTCTTCAGCCCTGATAGTCTTTAAAACTTCTTCCATATTTTTTGACATATTCCATCCTCCTTTTAAAAAAATTTTAAAATTAAAACTGACACACTTGGTTAAAAAAGTCCCATTCCCTGCCAGAGCACCTCCTTCTTAGGTCTTACACTTCTTGCAATGTCTTTTGCACCAATCTATAGGCAAGAGGACTCCTCAGCACAATCATATTTGCCCCGGCCATAGCCAGAGAAATAGCTGTCATTCCTTCCCACAAAGTGCCCTGCTCTTTATCCTCCTTGGCCTCTTTTGTTTTTTGGCACTCCGTGCCAATATTAGCGATGATTGGCATCTGCATCATTTTATCGTTATGCGCCAACCCGGCCATCTTGATACGCTCCATTATGGAATAGGTGTATTCTATTCCGTAACCTAGTGAAGAAGACAATGGATCAATCATGATCTTGTCGGAAGGAAAATCCTCCCTGCTAAGCATGGTATTTAACTGCTTGGCAGCATTGATATCCAGCGGCGTCTGGGCAACAACTCCATGCCCATATTTCAAGCAGGCCGCAGCTATTTCTTTGTAGTTTTCTTTTTTAACCGGTCCTAAAAATAAATCGCTTTCCGCACAAACTTCAGCTAATTTGGATAAAACTTCTTTATCCATTTCTATATCTCCCGTACCGTTAACAATAACTGGTACAGAAAGCCCTTTAATAATTTTAGCTGCTGCAGCCACCATATCATCTGAAGAAATATCTTCCCCTGCAGCATCAGTAGTAGCCATTTGAAGGAAAATTACTTCCACTCCTAAATCTGCAACGTATTTCTTGGCTAAATCTAATGGATTAGCCATTACCTCTTGAAATCCCACAAATATATCACGTTCCCAATCCAGCGGTGTCACAGTAGAAACTTCCAGTGCCAAGCCGGGCAGATTGGGCAACTCTCCCTCAAACGAATGAAAAGGAAGAACATTTTCGCCCCCAATTTTCAATTTTCCCAAACTCATCTCCTGAATCTTACCAGAATACGATTCAACTGCTGGTTGATACTCCATATACTAGGTCTCCTTTCTTTTTGACAAGTGACTAATTATCCAGTGACTAAGTGACTAAGTGACTAAGTAGGTGACAAAATACGACGAGAATTAGTCTTTACTTCCTTCCTTACTTCCTTCCTTCCTTCCTTACTTCCTTCCTTCCTTACTTCCTCCTACCTCACTTTTCACTTGCTCGGACTTCCTCCCTGCGCTCTCGCTTGGTAGGAACTCGTTCGACACCTCCCAGGCGTCTCACCACTTTTCACCCATTCGACTACGCTCAGGGCAGGCTTTTTCACTTTTCACTCTTAACGGCCTCTCCCACCGCCTGTTTAACCGCCAATCCAGAACGATGCATCAGTGTATCGCCAAATTCACGATCCATCACCATAGTAGCAAAACAAACTGAAGCATGGTGTAGCAAACCAGCTTCAAAGTAAGCTTCTTTGATATTAACGCCTATCAGTTTTTTGGCTACAAAGCGAGTGTTCCCACAGGGAGCATCTTTTAGGACCTCTATTTTTTTTATTTTCTCCTGCTCATGCTCTACTTTTACTTCCGGATGACCAAAGTACTTAGCAAATTCCTTTACCAATGGATTCTCTGAACTCTCCTCCGTAAGCATACAAAAAGGAAGCGGCATAGCAAAATCTATTCCCTTTTTAGTTAAATCTCTCTTTACTTGATTAGCAAGACCCGGCGGAAACCAACTACGATTAGCCACCGGTGCAAGCACCGCCTTAGCGCCACTAAGCTCTGTCATCTCCGGGATTAACTCGCCAATTGTAGAGCTTTCTGACAGTGATAACAGCAAATCCGTTTCCGGCAGTTTATCCGGCAAAAGATCCATCAAAGAATCCTCATCAACTACTGGTAAAGTTTCCGGAAAAACATGAACATCCAATGTCCACTCTGCCGGCTTATATTTTTCTATAACCTTTACAATCCTCTTGCCATAATTACCCTGCAATATCGCCAATACGCGCATGACCTACACCCTTCCTTAACTCTTTACTCTTCCATCAGCAATCGACTACAAAGAGAAGCACTTCCATCACCAACTGCCAACTGTCAATCTTACCCACTCGGGCAACCACAAGGGATTGCCCCTACCCACGTCCTAGCTCCTTGTTCCTCACTTCCCCAAACCCTCGTCTTAACGAGATGACTGAGTGAATAAGTCCCACTGCAACACGTCAAACTACCATTTGAATGCAGATTGAGTGTCCGCTAATTTACGTTAATCCACCACCGTAAAAGAAAATCTGTCAGTGAGTAGAAACGAAGCACGACGAGAGTAGTTAGTCCTCGCTTACTAACTTACTAACTTACTAACTTACTAACTTACTAACT
>CAZLTH010000096.1:2961-6601 GCA_964562355.1 uncultured Syntrophomonadaceae bacterium
CTTACTAACTTACTAACTTACTAACTTACTAACTTACTAACTAATTTAGAGTTCAAGCCAAGAATCAGAATATAATACTTGTCCGAGGATTACCCTAGCTGTTTTTACATGTTCCAGTTCCTTTGGCGAAAGATCGGCATCAACAACGCTTTCCCCATCCATCACCTTGTAAACTAAATCAGTAATATTAGGCATTTCACCTCTGTTCAAACTAATAAGTTCTTCGTCAAAAGAATCAACAATAGCCGAATACTGGTTATAACGATTGATCATGACCATATAGGTACGATTCAGATAAGGTCTGAGATTCTCCGGCACCCCATTGGAGAGGTTGGAAAGACCCAGTGTTGATTTAGCCCCTGGAGCTATCTCATCCAATATCTTCATAAATTCCAAGTATTCAACTACCTGTGATTGATCAACACTGACTGGCAAGAGAATAGCGTCAACCCAAATATCCTCTGTAGCAATGCCCAAATCATTAGCCACTGCAATTGTCTCCATGATACTCTCCGCCCGAGAACCAGCATCGGAAGGAATTCCATCATCATTTAAAACAGAAACTATTACCTCGGCAGAATATTTAGCTGCCAATGGCAACATTTTCTCTATGCTTTCCTGCTTACCAGAAGCAGAGTTTATCACTGGTCTTTTCTTGCAGACAGCCAAACCGGCCTCCATGGCTGCAGGATTGGTAGTATCCAGAACCAACGGCAAATCAGATACTTCCTGTATCACTTTTACCAGCCACTCCATCTGCTCTTCGCCACTTTTCCGCGCTGGTCCCAGATTTATGTCAATATAATCGATACCGGCCTTAGCCTGAGCTACGGCCAGTTCCTGAATAGGTTTGGGATTTCTACTTTTCAGCGCCTGTGAAGTGAGTTTAGTCATAATGTTTATATTTTCACCGATAAGAATCACTCTTTTTTCCTCCTAAACATGTAATAATATTAAATATATACTAATAACTATGGGAATTGATAAGTTTTCGATAATTCAACAATTCGAAACATTTTTCACAAACCATTCTTTCTCTCTTAATCCTCCCTTACCACCCCCTTCACTCTTAAATTCCAATTCCCATATCTCCATCGGTTGCCGGTCGTCAGTCATCATCAAATTACCGCAACCCAAGACCTAAAACTACTCCCCCACTTCCTCCAGTTGTGTTACGATACTCTTTTTAATTCTTTGAAACTCTTCCTCCACTTTAAAGTCAACACCTAAAACAGGGTTACCCCTGATATCCGCATCTCGTACCGCTTCACTATCAGAAACAAATCCCAAAACCTGCATGGGTGACACAGCTTCAGTTATCAACCTTTTATCTTCTTCATTACGCACTCTGTTGCCAATAATCTGGATACGTTTTATGCCGATACTGGTAGCCAGTTCCCGAATTTTACGTGCTGTTTCCTGGCTCCTCCTGCCGGCATCCACCACTACAATCAAAAAATCAACTGCAGCAGCCGTTCCCCTGCTTAAATGCTCTACTCCCGGCTCCATGTCCAAGACAACAACTTCATCTCTCTTGGTAAGCAAATGTCTTAACAGTGTTTTTAAAAAAGTATTCTCGGAGCAAAAACACCCACTGGCCGTTTCCTTAAAGCCGCCCATAACTATCAGTTTTATATCATCATGCTGCTGGGAAAACTTATCCGGAATATCAGCTACATACGGATTCAACTTAAAGTACGCTCCTGTATCGCCCGGCTTGGCGCCGGTACGCTCCCCAATTAACTCTTTCATCTTTATAATAGGTAATATGTTCTCTGCATCAGAAAACCCCAGACTGCCTGCTAGATTAGCATCTGGGTCAGCATCTACTGCCAAAACATTATATCCGTCTTTTTGGAAAAGACCAGCCAACATAGCAGCCGCTGTTGTTTTCCCTACCCCACCTTTTCCGGTAATAGCCAACTTCATTTACTCTCTCCCTCTCTTGTTAGCAGTCTGCGGACTGCAGTTACCAGTTACCAGTTATTAGTTATTAGTTATTAGTTAAGTGCTATATAGCTAAGTAGAACCCCTAAACCGTGAACCCACAATCCGTCGCCTTCGTAACCCCTGCAAACTGTAAACTGTAAACTGTCAGCCGCAGAGCTTGCCCCATTCGACCCGCTACGCTTGCTCAGGGCAGGCTCTGAGCGTAGTCGAATGGGCTGGTCAAACTGTAGATACAAAACCAAGTACTTACTACTCTAAAATGGAGGAAGAAGAAGTAACACTAGTCCATCAAAACGTGTTGCCACAAAGACTTTTTCTTTGACTCCACACAGGAAACATTGTATCATAAAGTATTAAAAATTACTACCCTAAAATAAATTGAAAAAAGTAACACTAGCTCATAAAATGTGTTATTTTAGGCAGAAAAAACAGGTCCATCGGTGCAAACTTTTTTATAACCATTTTCGCTAAAGGGGCGACAAACGCACCCTAGACAGACACCAATACCGCAGGCCATGACGGATTCCACGGAAAACTGCAGAGGCATATTGCCTTGACTTATGGCAATATCGACCACTGCTTCGAGCATCGGATTAGGACCGCAGGCAAAAAGCTGCGATGGGAAAATGCGGACAGAACAACTATCAAGGTATTCTTCTAGGGCAACCGTAACCAAGCCCTTCTCCCCGAGACTGCCATCTTCAGTAGTAATACGAGGAAGGTGACCAGTAAGTTTTTTGATCTTTTCCGCACCTGTTATATCTTCCCTAGATCGTCCTCCTAAAAAAATCTCGAAAGGAACTTTTCTCTCCTGCAAACAACAAGCTAAAAAGTAGAGAGGAGCAAAACCAATTCCCCCAGCAATAAGCAAGGTAGGAGTCTCCGGAGTCAAGCCCTCCAAAGAAAAGCCGCGTCCGAGAGGTGCCAAAAGACTCATTCTCTCCCCCACAGGAAGATGGGATAAGAGACTCGTCCCTTGACCTACAATTCGATAAAGAAGATGTATCTTTTTTTCTACTGGCTCCCAGTGGTGAACACTAAATGGCCGGCGCAACAATGGATCAAAGCTTGTAGAAATTACCTTTAAATTAACAAACTGTCCTGGAGAAACATCTTTTAAATCAGGAACTTCCAATACCATTTCCCGATACTCTCGTCCCACAACTTGTTGTGAAACAATATGAGCTATTAATTCTTTTGGCATCTTACTCATTACCCATCCTCATTCCTGATTACCAAGTGACTAAGTGACTAAGTGACTAAGTCAGCCTATCTGCCTGTGCGTCGCATGCAGACAGGCGGATGTAAGTGAATAAGTAAGAACGAAGCTGACGGGGGTTGATTTGCCCCCCCACTGACTTACTGACTTGCTGACTTACTGACCTACTGACTCACTAAACCACTGGTCGCGGGAAAAGCCCTGCCTTTTCCACAATTTCAGGAACAATTTCTTCCCAAGCTATAGCCATGATATGCACTCCCGCTACTCCTTCAATTTCCCGCAAACGCTTGATGGTTTCCACGCAAATCTTGACGCCTTCTTCTTTTTTGCTTTTGGCTGCTTTCAGACGGGCTATTAAAGCATCGGGCACCATCATACCGGAAACATTATTCTTCATATATCTGGCCGCACCTAGTGATTTTATAGGCGTTACACCACCCATAATATGCACCTTCTTGTGCAGACCCA
>CAZLTH010000097.1:0-6532 GCA_964562355.1 uncultured Syntrophomonadaceae bacterium
AGGCGCATAGCAGCGTTATGTAACTGTTTCCACAACGCAGGGTATGGACGAAAAAACAAGTAAGATTGTACAGGTTATTTAGGAACAAGCCCTAAGCTAAACAAATATTTTTGAAAGGGGTCGTTGCTATCGTGAAGGAAACAATTAGAAACTTAACCAAGGCCTTTATTGGGGAAAGTCAGGCTAGAAACCGTTATACTTATTACGCAAAAATAGCCCGTAAGGAAGGATTCGAACAGGTAGCTGAAGTCTTTTTAATCTCAGCAGAGAATGAAAAAGTACATGCTAAAAGACTCTTTGAGCATATCCAGGAGTTAAAAGAAAAGTCGAATGAAAATTTAGAAGAAATAACTGTAGAAGCCGTTGCCCCAACAGCTTATGGGGACACTGTCCAAAATCTGAAAGCAGCTATTGCTGGAGAGCATCATGAGCATTCCTCCATGTATCCAGAGTTTGCCAAAGTCGCAGAAGAGGAAGGTCTGCCCGCAATATGTATCCGTCTAAAATCAATAGCTAAGGCTGAACTACACCATGAGGAAAGATACAAAAAGCTGTTAGAGGTGATAAAGTCCGGTACCGTTTTCAAAAAAGACAAGGAAGTATGGTGGACCTGTCGCGAGTGTGGTTATGTTCACCGGGGAACAGAACCACCGAACAAATGCCCGGCCTGTGACCATCCAACAGCTTTCTACCAAGTCAAATGTGAAGAATACTAAAAACTAGTAAAAGGGGTGTTAACAATGACCAAACTTCATCAAGTTTATAAATGTAACATCTGTGGAAATATAGCTGAAATCTTACATACCGGTATAGGACAACTTGTCTGTTGTGGGGAGCGTATGGAACTGATGACAGAGAAGAGCACTGATGCTGGTATAGAAAAGCATCTTCCGGTGAAGGAACAAAAAGACAATGGAGTAACAGTAAAAGTTGGTTCAGTCCCTCACCCGATGGAAGATAAACATTATATAGAATGGGTAGAGATCAATGTAGGCGAAAAAGAAGGGAAAAAGTTTTTACAACCAGGAGATGCTCCAGAAGTAGAGTTTGACATAAAAGTATCTCCCGACAGCGAAATCACAGCCAGAGCCTATTGCAACGTGCATGGGCTGTGGAAAGCATAGTCACAAGCCCTAACCTTCCATCTCTCATATTATAAGAGGAGCGTAGCAGAAGATGCCCCCTGCTACGCTCCTCTTATAATTTAAAAAAGTCATACTTGACAAATTAACAATTGAAAGTCTATATTTAACAGGAAGTGATTGAAAGTAGAAAGCAAGGTGAAACAATGTCGGAAGTATTTGTTGCTCGCCAGCCGATACTAGACGCTAGGCAAAAAGTATTTGCCTATGAACTTTTATACCGTTCCGGACTGGAAAACTTCTATTCTGCCGTAGATGGCTCTCAAGCTTCTGCCTCCGTTATAGACAACGCTTTCTTTATCATTGGCTTAGATAATCTTACCCGAGGCAAAAGATCTTTTATAAACTTTACTGAAAGTTTACTTACAGATGATATAGCTACTTACCTACCTAAAAAGTCCGTAGTAATTGAAATTTTAGAGGATATAGAACCAACCAAAGAGGTTATAGAAAAATGTCGCCAATTAAAAGAAATGGGCTATCTGCTGGCACTTGATGATTTTGTGTATGCAGACAAATTCCTCCCATTAATTGAACTGGCAGATATCATCAAAGTAGATTTTTTTAATACTGATTGGGAGGAAAGGGAGGCTATCATCAAAAGAATAGACCGGGGAAATATCCGTTTCCTAGCAGAAAAAGTTGAAACTAGGGAAGAGTTTGAACGAGCACTGAAACTTGGCTACTCTTATTTCCAAGGTTATTTTTTCAGCAAGCCAGTGATTGTCTCCGGCAAAGATATTCCTGTTGCGCAACAAACACAGTTTCAACTATTACAAGAAGTTAATAAAGAAGAAATGGATTTTGACAAAGTCGAGTGCCTCATTAAAGCTGACCTCTCGCTTACCTATAAATTACTAAGATTTATCAATTCGATACATTTTTCCTTTATCAGCGAAATACATGAGATTAAGCAAGTCCTAGCCATGCTTGGACAAAAAAATATCAGCAAATGGTTGTCCTTCATAATTTTGAAAAACATTGCTACTGACAAACCAGATGAACTGGCTGTAACTGCTATCTGCAGGGGTAAGTTCTGTGAGCTACTGGCTCCTAAAGTCGGGCTGAAGTACCGGGAGGCTGATCTTTTCCTACTGGGCATGTTTTCGCTTGTTGATGCTTTTCTTGACCAACCACTAGCCATTATCCTAGAGGAACTCCCCATTTCTCAAGAGATTAAAGATGCCTTGCTAGAAAAGAAAAACAAGTTCAGAGATGTTTATGAGTTGATTGTAGCTTACGAGAGAGGAAACTGGGAAGTTTTTTCCGCACAAGCTAAACAATTAAAGGTGGCAGAAAAAGATGTCCGAGATTTATATTTTAAGTCGTTGCAACTAAGTTCACAAGCTTTGCTTTAGAATGAAACTTAGTTGTCTCCATAGAAAGCTTCTCCGTGTCTATCAATATGCTCTTTTAGTTTCTTGTGTTTTAAAGATTCATAGTGCACAATATCAAAATAGTATGGTAAAGGCAGTTTTTCGTTTAACTCTACACTAAGCTGATTCACTATTTCTGCCGTAATAGCTGTCCCATAGATAGCTATATCCACGTCAGAACCTTTTTTGTAATCGCCCATCCCACGACTTCCAAACATAGCTGCTTTCTTAACTTCTTCCCTTTGCCTTAGAACACCAAAAATCAAGTTCATACTTTTTACTGGTATGCCAAATCTCATGTTTTTTCCCTTAGCAAATTATGCACTTGTGTTATCGCTTCATAGTACTCTTCCTTTATTTTTCTCACAGCAAAAACAAAACGTTCTTCATCATATGTATGCGCTAAAAGGTTTCTTTTTTCAAGCATGTCCATCCATAATTCTCCATCCTGAATAAGCTCATACTGAAAGGCCACTTTTATTACTTCCCTCGGAAATTTCGCCTCTGCACCTTGGGCCTCCAGATAGTCTTTCAATGTTTTCCAAGCAAGCTCAAATGTATATTCAAATCTCTGAATTAAACCTTCTTTTTCAAGTATGCTCAATTTATCAAAATCTAAAATTGCAGCACGTAATTGGTTGTAAGCTTTATCAAAATTTTCGAATCTTTGCTTCCATCGCATTACTCTTTCACTCATTAAAATCGCCTCCTAGCAGGGGTCTGCCTGTGCCTGCTTACGCACAACACACAGGCAGGCACAGGCTGCAAACCGTAGTCTAAAATTAATAGTCTATCTAGTAAGCCCGCCTTCTGTAAGAAATCGGAAGAGTTCACTGTCGGCACTAAGCACCAAGGTGCTTTCTGCCCCTAGGAATTTTTCATATGCTTCCAGGCTTCTCATAAAACTAAAGAATGCCGGATCTTGCTCAAAGGCTGCCGCATAGATAGCCGTAGCTTCCGCATCACCTGCTCCTTTGATGATTGTAGCTTCCTGCTCTGCCTCCGCCAATAAAACTACTACCTCACGATCAGCATCAGCAGTAATCTTCCTGGCCTCCTGCGTTCCTTCTGCCCGAAACTCTTTTGCTATCCGGTTACGTTCTGCTTCCATTCTAGAAAAGACTGCCTCTTGTACTCCTACAGGGAGGTCAACTCTTTTCATCCGTACATCGATAACCTCAATGCCAAAATCACGCCGGGCAAGCATATCTGTATGCTGTCCTACTGCGACCATAATAGTCTCTCTTTCTGGTCCAGTTATATCCCAGAGTGTATGACGAGCAAGCTCTTCCCGAGATTTGGAAGTAGCAATACTGTATAACCTCAACCTAGCCCCATGTTCGTTTCCCACTGCTCTGTAAAACAGATGCGGATCAACAATGCGCCAACGGATATAGTTATCAACTACCAATCTTTCCTTGTCCATGGTAATAAATTCAGTCGGCGGCACATCAGCTACCAGCACTCTTCTTTCCATCCGGTGCACAGTTTGAATAAAAGGAATCTTGAAGTTTAGTCCGGGTTCATCAATTGTTCGCATATATTCCCCCAACTGCACAATGATGACCTGTTCTCTCTCATCTACTAGGAATAAGCCTTGGTGCAATACCAGCAAAAGCAGTACTACTATTGGAATTATTATCTTTTTTAACAGCATCAGTTGCTACCTCCTTCTCCGGTGGCAAAATCTTTTAGCGGCAAAAATTGCATTAGACTATTGCCAGTGGCTTGAGGATCGATAATGATTTTCTCAACACCGGGGAAAACTCGTTCTACCATCTCCAGATACAATCTTTGCCGAGTTACAGCCGGTGCTTGGCGATATTCTTCTAGCACTGCCAGAAAACGTTGTGCATCACCGTCAGCGATAGCAATTCTTTCACTTTTGTAGCCAGTGGCCACATGTATCTTGGCAGCTGCCTCTCCCCTAGCCCTAGGAACTATGTCCAAGGCATACCCTTGCGCCTCTCTGATTAGTCTTTCACGATCTGCCTTTGCTCGCACAACATCATAAAAAGCTTCTCTAACTTCGTCCGGCGGATCCACTACTTGCAACTCCACTCCCACTACGTGTAATCCCGTATAATGATCGTCTAAAAGTCGTTGGAGTATTTCCCAAGTACCGGTTTCTACATCAGGGCGCCCCACCGTCATGGCATGATCTATATTCATATTACCGATAACACTTCGCAATGCAATTTCGGTGTTTATCTGCATAATCATAGCTGGATCTTGGGAACGAAACAGGTAAACAACCGGATCCTTAACCTGATAAAGCACCAAAATTTGCACATCAGCTATATTTTTGTCGCCGGTGAGCATGAGAGCTTCCTCCACCACTCGAAACTGTTCTCCAGCAACACCACCTCTGTCCTGCCCTGTACGAAACCCTACTTCAGCTCTCCTAACAGTGGCTATATCAACTATATCCACAGCTTGTACCGGCCAGGGGAAACGATAATTTAAGCCAGGATCAGTTTGGGCTACAAACATGCCAAACTGCCTAACCACTCCCTGTTCACCGGGTCCTACCGTATACAACCCTGTTGCCAACCAAGCTACCAATACAATCCCCAGTATGAACCATTTGCCAAAGCGAAATCTACTACTAAAACTCTGCCAAGCATCTTCCCAAGATTGCTGCTTTCTATTGCCCCAAGGCGACTGCCGTTCTCCATCTTTATATCCGTCCACTCCAACACATCCCTTCTTTTATTTTTACAATTAAGTATATCATACTTTGCAAGGTGTAAAACATTTTTTTGTTTGTTTTTTTGACAAAATATCATACCGAAAAAAAGGCAAATAGATTTACATCTGCTCGTAAATCTATTTGCCTTTATAAATGATAACCTGAAAATAACAATTAAGCGTCTTTTATCTCTTGGAAAACTGTGGTGCCCGGCGGGCTTTTGTCAAACCATACTTCTTTCTTTCCTTCATGCGAGAGTCTCTGGTCAAATATCCTGCTTTCTTCAAGGAAGGACGTAGCTCGATCTCAGCCTTGAGCAAAGCCCTAGCTATACCATGACGAATTGCCCCTGCCTGTCCTGAAAACCCTCCGCCATGAACTTTAGCAATAACATCAAACTTATCTAACATCGCAGTTAATACTAGTGGTTGCCTGATAACAACCTTCAAAGTTTCCAAGTCACAGTATTCATCTATATCTCTACCGTTAATAGTAATTCTGCCATCTCCGGGTAGAAGGCGCACTCTGGCTACAGAGTTTTTACGCCGTCCCGTACCACCATATTGTACCTGAGCCAATTGCTTTTCACTCTCCTTCTGTTCTTAATCGTTCTTTAAAACTCTGCCCTCTTTTTTGGCTGTTATAAACAAGATATCGGAGGTTATAACCAACATAATCAAGTTGCCTTTTCAACCTCCCACTTCTCATTTCCCTCGTCCAACTTCTAATTTCCCACTTCCAACCTCTAATATCTCTGGTTGCTGTGCGGCGTGAGGATGTTCCTCGCCTGGGTAAACTTTAAGCTTTTTAAAGGTAGCTCTACCCAACTTATTGTGAGGTAACATGCCTTTAACAGCCAACTCTATTACTTTACAGGGGTTCTTCCGCATAAGATCACCACAGGAAATAGCTTTTAGTCCGCCGGGATAACCCGAATGACGATAGTAAAACTTTTGTTTCAACTTTTTCCCTGTCAGGAGAACTTTCTCCGCATTAATAACAATGATAAAATCTCCTGTATCAATATGGGGAGTAAACTCCGGCTTATGCTTGCCTCTAAGCAGAGTTGCTACTTCGGTAGCAAGCCTTCCCAAGGTCTTATCAGCTGCATCTATGATATACCAGTTGCGCTTTATATCTGCTATTTTGGCCATAAAAGTACGCATCTTTTTTCCCTCCTAACTTAACTTACTTATTCAGTCGTCAGTAATTGGTCGTCAGTCGTCAGGAGTACGTGGGCAAATGACCAAATAACCCCCGACGACTACCGACGACTGACTACTGACTACCGACTCGGGCAACCACAAGGGATTGCCCCTACT